>NZ_JAVRCC020000038.1:0-69742 GCF_034530975.2 Nostoc sp. DedQUE07
GGCAGGGGGAAAGAGGGTTTCCTGGTTTTTGCACAGATGCGGGAATTATAACTAATTAGGCGGACATGATATAATAAGCTAATCAGCATTCAAGTTGCATAATCAGGGCGGGCTTTTCGGCCCACCCCACAAGATATTGAGAAAATTTTCATCTGCAAATTAGATGTGTTTTAGCTTATTTAGGAAGCAGGGATGGGCGAGACAGTCGGCTAAGTCAATCCACTGATTGAGCGTTTGCTAAAGATTTACTTTATAAATGGTTTCTTAGAAAATGAATGACTAAAGTCCTGATTACAAACTTACTTACTAGTAAATCAATTTGTATTAACTGGATAATATTCCTGCAATACTCGTCAATTCCATAATTTTCTCAAACTGAAAATCATGGGCTAAATTCTTGATAAAATTTTGCAGTACAGCATTTTCTGAAGGGATTTGCTCAATTAATTCTAAAATCAGGTCATCACTACATTGAGCTGCGGCAGTATATAACTGTTTCACCCATTCAGGGGACATTTCAGATAATAAATTCACTAAATCTGTAAGCGTCAATATTGATTTTGGCCTTGGTTGCTTTAGGTTTGTTAGCTGATAGCTTTCTTCTTGGTAAATATATTGAACTCCCAAATATTCGCTCAACTTTTCTAGTAATTCTTCCTCGCGGAAAGGCTTGTTAATATAATCATCGCAACCTGCTTTGATTATTGCTTCTCGTTGTTCCTCGAAAGCATTAGCAGTTAAAGCAATAATAATTGTCTTCCAATTTGGAATTTGGGATTTGGTATTTTGGATTGAGGTTTCTTCTCTAGTTTTAATAACTTTTGTAGCTTCGTAGCCGTCCATAATTGGCATCCGCATATCCATTAAGATCAGATGTGGTTGCCATGTCTGCCAAAGTGCGATCGCTTCAATGCCATTTATTGCTTCTTGGACTGCAAAACCGATAGATGTGAGAATTTTCATTAGCACTAAACGGCTGTCTGTGGAATCATCAACCACTAAAATACGGTATTCACTTTGAGCAGGCGCTAAACTAATAACTTGGGGTCTAGTTTGTTCAATCTGGATTTCGCTGGCTATGGCTAGACCAATTTGAATATCAAAAGTAAATTTACTTCCCTCGCCAATAGTGCTGGTGACGCTAATATCTCCTCCCATTAGTTGCACATATTTGCGGCTAATTGCTAAACCTAGTCCTGTTCCCTGTTGCGATTTTCTTCCGGTTTCAGTTTGCCCAAAAGCTTCAAAGAGCAAGTCAATTTCTTGTGGGGCAATACCGCGGCCAGTATCTTGAACCTCAAAGGTTAGAAATTGGGCATTGGGCATTGGGCATAGGGCACTTGTACTGAGCGAAGTCGAAGTATTGGGCATTGGGCATTGGGCATTGGGCAGAGGTGCAAAGGGGCTGAGGCGCTGAGGGGAAAGACTTACTACTACTTCTCCTTCTCCTCTGCTCCCCTGCTCACCTACTCCCCTGCTCCCCTGCTCCCCTGCCTCTCCTACTCCCCAGTCCCCACTCCCCATCCCCACCCGCAGTGTCACCCTGCCAGTATCGGTAAATTTGATTGCATTTCCCAGGAGGTTAAGTAAGACTTGACGCAGTTTACTTTCGTCAACTTGGATGTATTGGGGAAGGTGAGATGTATATTCAAAGACTAATTCCAATCCTTTGGAGGTGGCGCGGAAGCGCAACATTTCTTCGAGGTTTTCTAAGAGGCGAATTAAGTCAAAACTGTTGAGATTTAAGGTTATTCTGCCAGCTTCGATTTTAGACATTTCCAAAATGTCGTTGATTAAATTCAGGAGATGTTCGCCTGCACGATTGATGATTGCTAAATTTTGCTGATGTTCAGTTGATAAATCACGATCGTGGCTCATGACTTGGGTAAAACCGAGGATGGCGTTAAGTGGAGTACGCAGTTCGTGACTCATGTTGGCCAGGAATTCGCTTTTGGCACGATTAGCAGCATCAGCAACGATCACAGCTTCTTGCAATGCTTGTGACTGCCTTTGAGTTTGCGCTAGCAATTGTGCCTGCTGTAAAGCAACACCCAACTGATTGCCAATTTGAACTACGATATTGATTTCTCCTGGTTTCCATTGGCGGGGATCGGAATTTTGATAACTCGCCAACAATCCCCAAAGCTGACTACCGTGTAAAATCGGAACAATAATATAGGCTTTAGCCTGAAAGCGCTCTAAAAGGTTGATATAAGCAGAATGAAAATCAGCGTTGTAAATGTCTGGGACACAGATGAAACTTGCACCTGGGGTTACTTGCAGATCGGGATATTCCACCTGATTATCGGCGCTATCCAAAATTTTCGCAAGACAACGCCCATCTTGTAAAACACCTTCTGTGAGATGAGGGTCATTGTTATGTTCTTCTATGAGAGAAATCCAACCGTTACCCACCGATTCAGAAACAAATTCGCCATTCCAGTTAGGATTGAAACGATAGACAACAACCCGATCGCAGTTGAGTACTTGGCGTAATTCTTCGGTTGTCGCTGCAAATATCGTCTCTAAATCCAGTGTTTGGCGCATTCTTTGAATCACTTGCGCGATCGCTCTTTCTCGCTCTGCACTCTCACGCAAGGCTTCTTCTGCCAATTTTCTATCGGTAATATCAGTAATTGTACCGATGTAACCTTTAATTTCTCCATCATCTCTAAATTCTGGCAAAGCATGACAAATTACCCAGACAACTGTACTATCATCATGCAAAAAACGATGTTCGTATTTATAGGTTGACTTAGCAGCTGTTGCTTGATTCCATGCTAACAATAGCTGCTCGCGGTCGTCTGGATGTACGGCATTTGCCCAATGTGTTCCCAGAGAGCTTTCTAAACTATATCCAGTAATTTCACTCCAGCGTTGATTAAAATATAAAACATTGCCATCCACATCAGTATGAAAGATACAAGCTGGTGAAGCTTCTGCCAGAAGTTGATATCGTTGCTGACCTGATTGCAAAGCTAGTTCTGCCAATTTGCGATCGTTAATGTCTGCCCAATAACCAACCCATTCGATCGGGGAATTTGCTTCGTCACGAATTAACTTCATCTCTTCGTAGAACCAGTGATAAGTTCCGTCAGCGTGTAACCAACGGTATTCGTAAGAAATGTACTCCTGCTTAATAAGGTGGGAAAATTTTTCCGAGATCGGTTCAATATCTTGTGGATGGACGCGATCGAGCCAAAAACTACTGGAGTTACCGATAAATTTTTGCGCTTCATAGCCTACCATTTCTTTAATGTTTTCACTGATAAAAGTAATGCTAAAATCATCTGAGGTTTTGCTGCTATAAATGACTACAGGGCTAGAGGTAAGCAGATATTGTAGGCGTTCGTTGACTAAACGCAGTTCTTGTTCGACGTGTTTGCGTTCGCGTAGGGCTGCATGTAGTTCGCTAATTTCTACTAAAACTGTGCCAACACCAGAGGGGCGATCGCCTTCACCAATAATCGGAAAATAAGAAGCTAAGAAGTGGCGGATAATATTTGGTTGCTTGATTGATGCGCTGCTTAATTCTTGATTAATAATCGGTTGACCAGTTATCAGAACTTGTTGATAAATTGGTTCTACTAAAGGAGCGATGTCGGGTAAAACTTCATGGATGGTCTTGCCAATATGAGCTTGCTGGGGTAGTCCATTAATCTCCGCTAACAGTTGGTTAATTTGCACAAATCGCAGCTGTTTATCTACAATATTCATGCCGACAGGAGCGCTGCTAAAAAAGGCATTGAGACGAGCTTCTCTGAGCGCTAATTCTTGTTCTAAAGTTTTGCGCTCAATCAACCCACCCAATTGAGCCGCAACAGCACTGACTAGCAAGAGCAAACGCCGATCTACCAATACTGAGCTACGTTTAAAAAACACTAAAACAGCTAATACTTGGTTCCCAGCCAGTATGGGAACACCAAAACCAGCTTTTAATCCTACCTTGGCGGCTTGTGGCGATCGCAAGAAAACTGGTTGTGTAACTTTAGAAACATCTTCTATCCATTCTGGTTCTTGACTTTGCCAAACTCTTCCTGGTAATCCCACTCCCAGAGCAAATTTCAAAGTTTGGCTTTGCTGGCAGAATTCTTTTAAGCTGCTCTGTTCCCCGTACCAGCTTAAACTGTGTTTTAAAACAGTCCCATCTTCGTTAGGTATCCAGGCTTCACCAAAATCCCAGCCAATGGTGTGACAAATTAAGCGCAAGACCACTGCTAAGGCGCTGTTGACATCGCTAGCGCGAGTGATAGCTTGGGTTGTCAACAGCAACAAACGGCTTTCATTTTCTGCCTGCTTGCGTTCAGTAATATCTTTGGTGGTTCCCAGTACGTACCATTGCCCATCAATCTCGATCATTTCTGCACTCAACAGTGTTGTTTTAATTTCTCCTGTTGAAGTGCAGACATCAATTTCATAGTTGCGGATGGCTTTTGCTTGTTGCAGAATGTGGGTAAGAAAATTATATTCTTCTGGATTCACCCAAATATGCAATTCTTTATCGGTGCGATCGATCGCTTGAGAGCGAGAATAACCAAAAAACCGACAAAAGCTGTCGTTTACTTCGATGTAGCGTTTGCCCTGAACAGTAATTAAGGCAATTGGATCGGGAGATGACCGGAAAGCTGATGCTAACTTTTCTTCAGAAGCCCGTCGTGCTGCTTCTGCGCGTTGGCGTTCTTTTGCCTCCAATACCAAGGATACTAAATTGCTCAGAGAGCGAGCGAAATTTTGGTCTTCTAGCGTCCAATAATGCGTAACTTCCACTGCTTCCAGACATAAAACTCCTACGGTCTTTCCCTCCAGCCTAATAGGTGTATCGAGGATAGAGGTGATGTTTAATTTTGAGTAAGAGGCAGAAAATTCTTTAATTCTGGGATCGGTATGAGCATCATCTGCGGCGATTGATTGGTTTTGCTGCAAAGCTGCAAAATAAATTGGATAGTCTGCTACTGATAAGAAAAGTCCTTCGCTATGTTGATTGCAACTGCCCTCAAATAGATCGAAACACTGGATTTTTATATTTGTTGCGTCATACAGCCAGACACTAGCTCTTTCTACGCTAATATTTTTGACAGCTGTTTCTGTGATTTTACCCAAGGCTGCTTTCAAATCACCCTGATAAAGTATTTGATTTTGTGCCAATTGTGTGAGCACGAGATTATGATTGCGGAGCTTAATCGCGCTTTCTTGGAGTAATTTTTCTACACCTCGACGCTGCGTAATATTACTAGCAGTGCCCGTCATGCCTATAACCTGACCCTCTTCGTTGCGTAATGCGATCGCATTCAACATTAGATAAAGCAAAGTACCATCTTTAGCTACACAAGTAGTTTCATGCTGGAAAATAGACTTTCCCTGAAGAACACCCTCAAAGGCTACTTTATCTTGAGCAACTTGTGTAGGTGAGATGAAATCAATTAAGGCACGCCCGATCATTTCTTGCGGTTCGTAGCCATAAATCTGCTTGACTGCTGGATTGACAAAGGTAATTAGTCCATCAATGTCCACCGACCAGATCGCGTCCTGGGATGTCTCCACTAAAAGCCGATACTGACTTTCACTCTTCTTCAGGGCGGCTTCGACTACCAGGCGTTCGCTTTGATAAACTTCTCTACAAAAGGCTTTGCTAATGCTAACGGGAATTTCTTTAAAAATATCTTCTATTTGTCTGTTGCAAATATTTAACTCAACTGTAATCCGTTGACGCTCTTGAATTTCCTGTTGCAGTTGGGCATTTTTTTCTTTTAACTGTTTTTTCAATCTTTGGACATTGAGTTGATTTTGGACGCGTAATAAAACTTCTTTAGTTTTGAATGGTTGAGTAATATAGTCAACATCGCCTAAATTGAAGACGCTTATCTTTTCCAAAAAATCATCGAAAATTCCGAAAAGAATTATCGGAATATCTTGAGTTTTATCGTTAACTTTCAAATATTGACATACTTGATAATCATCCTTGTCGATAATGAGAACATTTAGCAAAAGCAAATCCGGGGGAGAAACGAGTGCTGTCTTGATTGCCAATTGCCCAGAAATCACACTTTCTACCTGATAACCTTGGTGTTGAAGGATGTCTGATAAAAAATGTAAATTCTCTAAGTTGTCATCAACTAATAAAATTTTTATTTTTTGAGCATCCATATCAGTTACTAAGTTAATTTTCAATCAGAAAGAATTTCTGGAATAAAACTGAACATGAAATCAGAAAGCAAAACTCTGTCACCAAATTGTAAATAAAATCATCGTCGCTTACAAGCATACTTCAGCGCTAGGTGTATATAAAAGTTGCAGATAAACCAGGATAACTGTTTATATCATGTCCGCTTCATTACTTAATTAAATCCGAATAATCCCAAATAGCCAATAGCTACGGTGTACATACAAGTCCTAAAAATCTGGATTGATCGGGCTTGACTCGTTCCCAGTCGGAGACTGGGAATGCATTCATTGAGTCTCTGACTCAATGTCTAACTGGAGACAGCAGCCCCCAATCAACCATTGCCATGCTCTGTATGAGAACGAGATAAATCTGAGAACAATGGGAAATCGAGCTTTTTTCTACTTGTGTCCACACCGTAGCCCTTCGCCTTGGGGAAACGCCAAAAGCGTTAGCAAGTCTTCATACGGCAAGCTACATCCAGCGTCTTTGTCAATCTAACCCTGAGATCGGGCTAGAGCTTCTGGCTACAAGCGAATTTAATTAAATTTACATTACATAATATAGTTTAATTTCCGATCGCCTACTTCTTTGACATTCAATATTCTCAAGCTTTTCATCCTTTTTTTGTTTGATACGGTAAATCCAACCTATGGCTGTACGGTTTACCCAACTATTTTGAGATTCTTCTTTTATTAAATTACTTACTAGAGAGAAGAAACAAAGCAAATAAAACTCCTCTCTAAAAAACACCTCTAAAACTTTGTTTGATTACCCAAGATTGAATTAGAAAGTTAAGGAGAGATTAAAATATGGCACTCATTCGTTGGGAACCATTCCGTGAAATGGAAATTCTGCGTCGTCAAATGGATCAACTATTCTCTGAGCTTACAGCAGCCGAGCGCGATAACTCCGAGATTTCTGCATCACCGAGAACAGCGTGGGTTCCTGCGGTTGAATTACATGATAATGGTTCAGAGTTGCTATTAAGAGTTGAGATTCCAGGTCTGGAAGCTAAAGACTTGGATATTCAAGTTACTCAAGATGCAGTTTCGATAGCTGGTGAGCATCGTTACGAAAAACATTCCCAATCTAACGCTAAAGTTCATTCTGAATTCCGATATGGCAAGTTCGCTAGAGTAATTCCTCTGCCAACCAAAGTTCAGAATCAAAAAGTTAAGGCAGACTTGAAAGATGGGATTTTAATTTTGAATTTACCCAAACTGGAGCAAGAACAAAGCAAAGTCTTTAAAGTGAATTTAGGCCAATCTCAAAGTGCTACAGCTTCTATAGAAGCTGGCAATGGCAACAACTAACCCAACATAACATCACAGCAAAGTGTTCCAACTGCTTGAGAAGATGTTCTATTTTCTCATTCAATGATTCCTATCTCTCTGGAATAGGTAAATTTTGATAGAAACCCCAGCAAATGAGTTTAGCTGGGGTTTTTCTTTTTTTATTTAGCACTGTTTCAGTAAATTCAGGGAGAGGGTGCTATTCCTCTTGCACATCAACCCAGATACTGCCTTCTTCAACACGAACTGGAAATACTGGCAATGCTTTTTGTTGTGAAACCAACGAGAGCACTTTACCTACACCAGGTGGCCAGGCACACCATCCTTGTACCTCACCAGTCCGCAAGTCAAAAGCACTGCGATGAAAGGTACAAACTATTGCTCCACTTTCAGTAATTTTCCCACTTTTCAACGGTAATTTTAAGTGAGGGCAGTTGTTATCTACAGCATAAAGCTGATTTTCGTGATTCAAAAGCAAAATTTTTCGGTTGCCAACTTTCACCACTTCTCGCGCACCTGGGGAAAGTGCTTCGACTGCAAGAACTTTAGTCCAACTCATTAGGTTCTCCTCTCCTAATATATCTGCTTACAGTTTCCCGCAATAGTGACCAGTGCGATCGCCTTTCAATACCGGAGAGCCGAGAATGTCTACAACGGGCTTTGTCTAAGATTCTAAAACTATAAAATTTTACAAAAAATTACAGATTTATACTGAATAAAATTATTTCTGGGTAAACTAAATAAAGCGCTTACTATCTATGTATCACAAGGCTTATAGCTGAAAAATACAATTTTTAGGAATATAAAAAATGATTAAGACAAGTTACGAATTTGACCAGTCTATCCTCGCCGCCGGATCTTCATTAAAGACAAATATTTTGCTACGTTTTCGTGCCGACATAGCTAAATCTCCTCGACGTAACCTTAACCTTTCGCTTGTAATTGACCGTTCCGGCTCTATGGCAGGCGCTCCCTTGCATCACGCACTCAAAGCTGCTGAGTCTGTGGTAGAGCGACTTGAGCCAGATGACATTCTCTCAGTAGTTGTTTACGACGATGAAGTGGATAGCGTTGTGCCACCCCAGTCTGTGACTAACAAAGCCGCACTGAAAAATTCCATCCGCAAAGTGAGAGCAGGCGGTATTACCAACTTATCGGGGGGATGGCTCAAAGGCTGCGAACACGTGAAGACGCGACTCGATCCGCAAAAAATCAACCGTGTTCTTCTGCTTACCGATGGTCACGCCAATATGGGCATTCAAGACCCCAAAATCCTGACGGCGACAGCAGGGCAAAAAGCTGAGGAAGGTATTATCACAACTACGTTAGGTTTTGCTCAAGGTTTCAACGAAGACTTGCTGATTGGAATGGCAAGGGCAGCCACAGGCAACTTCTACTTCATTCAAAGCATCGATGAAGCAACTGAAGTGTTTAGTATTGAGCTAGATAGTTTAAGAGCAGTAGTGGGACAAAACCTCAAGGTGACACTTGAATTGGCAGATGGTGTCAGCCTGGTTGATACCTTAAGTCTGGCTAAAGTTAGCCAGAATGACGCCAGTCAAGCTGTCATCACCTTAGGAGAGCTTTACGAGGATGAGGACAAACTTCTCGGTTTGAGTCTGGGGATATCAAGCGCTCAAGTTGGTGATTTACCTGTGATGAAACTGCATTACAGCGCCGATGTTGTGCAAGATGACCGCATTCAAAGCGTTTCCGGTACTATAGATGTCGTCGCCAAAGTTGGCACTGTTGAGGAAGCAGCTTTTGCTGCTACAAGCCATATAATTCTGGAACTGAGTCGCCTTACTATTGCTAAGGCTAAAGAGACTAGCCTTAATCTCGCTGAACAAGGCAAGCATCAGGAAGCTGAACAAACCCTGCGATCGCTTGTGAAAGATTTGCGAGATAAAGGCTTGAATGAGAATTTTGAAATTGCTGAAGAAATCGATCAGCTGGAATATTTCGCCAGTCGAATCGCTCAAAAAGCTTTAGGCAATGCCGGACGGAAAGAGATGCGAGATCAGACTTACCAAACGATGACGCGCAATCGCAGCGATTTGGTGGGTCGCGGTGTCACTACTGGCGATGAAGTGTACGCCATGCCGATTGTGAATGAAGTCGGTTCAGGTGTTGAATTGCACTGCGTTCGTGAAGGGGGTAAACTGCGGGTCAAGGTCATGTCTGAAGGCTACGATTTAACCAAGAACATTCAGTTTCCCCGTGCCATTCGTGCCGAAGGGGCGCGCTATGTCGTTGAAGGATTGGAACTCTCAAGCGATGCTACTTTCTATCGGGTACGTGGTAAAATCACCCGTTTTGCTCAACCCGGTGAAACAGATATCTTCGTTGCCCCTAGACAATCCAATCGAGCTAACACAGGTAAAGCTTCCAAAGGGCCTGCCAGTGCTGCCGATCTGCCCACAACTGACAGCGTCGGGGACAGTATTTTAGTTCAGTGTGTCAAAGATGGCAGCAAACTACGTGCTAGAGTGGTTTCCGACGGATATGAACCGGATTGGAATATGCGTTTTCCGCGATCGGTGCGCGAGGAAGGAATGCTTTACGTCGTTGATGAAGTCAAAACCGCACCAGATGGCAAATCTTATATTGCCTGTGGTGAAATTAAGCGATTTGTCCAACCCACTTGAATTGAGGAGTGGGGGGCAGGGGAGCAGGGGAGCAGAGGGGCAGGGGAGCAGAGGAGAATAATTGCCCAATGCCCCAATCCTTAAAATATGCCAAGTAAATATGCCTTAGCTGACTGAGACTGTCAGGATCAAAGAGTAAAGAGTAAAAGGCAATCTATTTTGACTTTTAACTTTCTCCTTTTGTTCAACTTCCACAACGGGAGGTTTAATCTTGACTAAATTGAAAGTTGGTATCAACGGCTTCGGTCGAATCGGGCGACTTGTACTTCGCGCTGGCATCGATAATCCCAACATTGAGTTTGTGGGTATTAACGACCTAGTACCACCAGATAACCTCGCTTATCTATTAAAGTACGACTCAACCCACGGTCAATTAAAGCACAAGGTTGAAGCCAAGGAAGACGGCATCCTGATTGACGAACATTTCATTCCTTGTGTGTCAGTCAGGAATCCAGCAGAGTTACCTTGGGGGAAATTAGGTGCAGATTATGTCGTGGAAGCTACCGGACTCTTCACTGACTATGAAGGAGCTGCAAACCACCTGAAGGCAGGTGCAAAGCGAGTGGTAATTTCCGCTCCCACCAAAGATCCAGATAGAGTTACTACCCTGTTAATGGGTGTTAATCATCAACTGTTTGACCCTAGCAAGGATATCATTGTCTCCAATGCTAGCTGCACTACAAACTGTCTAGCTCCCATAGCTAAGGTCATTAATGATAATTTCGGGTTGACTGAAGGGTTGATGACCACAGTCCATGCTATGACTGCGACTCAGCCAACTGTAGATGGCCCCAGCAAGAAAGACTGGCGGGGTGGTCGAGGTGCATCCCAAAATATTATTCCCTCCTCCACAGGCGCAGCGAAAGCCGTAGCACTGGTTTTACCAGAATTGAAGGGCAGGTTAACTGGGATGGCATTACGAGTTCCGACTCCCGATGTCTCCGTAGTTGATTTAACTTTCAAAACAGCCAAAGACACCAGTTATCAAGAAATCCGTGCTGCTATGAAGGAGGCTGCCGCAGGGTCATTAAAGGGTATCTTGGGTTACACAGATGAAGAAGTAGTTTCCACAGATTTTCAAGGCGATACCCATTCTAGTATCTTCGACGCAGGTGCTGGGATTGAGTTGAATTCCAACTTCTTCAAGGTAATTGCCTGGTATGACAACGAGTGGGGTTACTCAAATCGCGTGATTGACTTGATGTTGTCTATGTCACAGAAGGAACAACTCGCACCGACAGTGGCTGTGGTTTGATTAGTTTTTGGGTATGGGGCATTGGGGAGCCACTGCGGTCTTGGGGTCTCCCCAAGTGGAGCAAGTGGCGTCATGGGGCATGGGGCATTAGTAATTAAGTTTTTTCCCCAGTTCCTAATCCCCAGTACCCAGTACCCAATTTGGGATTTGGGTCAAATGGTAAATACTCCGAAAATAAAACGGAATCTAGTATTTTTATTTAGCAAACCAGTGATATGAAGCACGTGTGAATTTGGATGTTTTGTGCGATGTCTACGATGGTCACTGAGCTTGTCGAAGTGCGGGCTACGCCTACGCTCAAAGCATCCAAATTTGCAGGTTACTCCTCAACCCCCAATCCCTATGCGTCGAACCAAAATCATTTGTACTGTTGGCCCGGCTACATCTGCACCTGAAAAGCTGCAATCCTTGGTAAAAGCTGGAATGAATGTGGCACGGCTGAATTTTTCCCACGGAGCTTATGAATTCCACGCCCAAACGGCTCACTATCTCAGGCAGATTAGTACTGAACTGCAAAAGCCGATCGCCATTATGCAAGACCTATGTGGCCCGAAAATTCGTTTGGGAACTTTACCACCAGAAGGGTTAAATTTAGAAGCTGGTACTGAAGTTACTTTTGTTTTGCAAGAAAAGGGTGAGAGTATCGACGAACTACCCTTACCATTACCGACTTTGTTTGCAATGGTGCGACCAGGCGAACCGATTTTGATTAATGATGGTCGTGTCAAGTTGATAGTTACCGATCGCGATGCCGATCGCATTCGGGCACAAGTTAAAATTGGCGGGCTAATTTCTACGCACAAGGGAGTAAACCTGCCTCAAACTCCTTTACCTGTAAGTTCGATCACCGAAAAAGACTTGCTGGATCTGCGTTTTGGGATTCAGTTGGGTGTAGACTGGGTGGCGGTATCCTTTGTGCGATCGCCACAAGACTTAGAACCCGCCAAGCGGATGATTGAAGCGGCTGGCGCTTCGATTCGCTTAATTGCCAAAATCGAAAGAGCAGAGGCAGTAGAAAATTTCGACTCTATTCTGAAGGTTGCCGACGCAATTATGATTGCCCGTGGCGATTTAGGGGTGGAAGTGCCAATTCACGAAGTACCCCTAATTCAAAAAGATATTATTCGCCGTTGCAATCGTGCTGGCAAGCCAGTGATTACAGCCACCCAAATGTTAGAGTCAATGATTAGCGCCCCCGATCCCACCCGCGCCGAAGCAACCGATGTTGCTAACTCTATCTTGGATGGAACAGACGCGGTAATGCTTTCTGGTGAAACAGCTGTCGGGCAATATCCCGTCGCCGCCGTCCAGATGATGCACAACATCGCCGTGCGGACAGAACAAGCTCTCGATGAGGGTAGCAAACACGCTTGGTGTCATGAAGCGGGCAGTCTCAGCGTTACCGAATCTGTGGCAGAATCCGTCTGTCGCATCGCCTATGAAACTGGCTCACGGGCAATTCTTTGTAACACTTCATCAGGAAGTACGGCGAGAATGGTTTCTAAATATCGCCCTACTTCTCCCATTATTGCCCTAACCTCCGACATCACCGCTTATCGCCAATTAGCACTTTCTTGGGGTGTGGAAGCTTTGCTGATCCCACCAGTCCACAATGCCGAAGAGATGTTTACTAATGTGGTGAACACAGTTGTAGACATGGGTTTAGCGAATAAGGGCGATAAAGTAGTAATTACCTCTGGTGTTCCAATTGGTAAATCAGGAACAACTAGTTTAATCAAAGTGCATTCCATTGGACAGCCAATTTCGGCATAAGGCACTTAGAATAAGGCTGTGGCACAAGATAGTAAGCAAAATTGGGCAACGATCGAGAAAAATTGCCAGAATCAGAATTGAAGGAAGAGTAAAGAGTGTAAAGAACTGGGGAATAAGTAAATCCTGTAACAAACATCACGGAGTATTTTATGTCTAAGAATTTACTGGAACAATTGCGACAAGTGACTGTTGTAGTCGCAGATACAGGGGATATCCAGGCAATTGAAAAGTTCAAACCCCAAGACGCTACCACCAATCCTTCGCTGATTACTGCTGCGGCACAAATGCCAGAATATCAGGAAATTGTCGATCAAACTTTACTCCAAGCCCAGAAAGATGCTGGAGCCGGAGCCGCCCAAGCACAGATAGTTTCTCTAGCTTTTGACTGTTTGGCAGTTGCTTTTGGATTAAAGATTTTGCAAATCATTCCCGGTCGTGTATCTACAGAAGTGGATGCTCGCTTGTCCTACGATACCGAAGCTACCGTCACTAAGGCACGGGAATTAATTGCTCAGTATAAAGCTGCTGGAATTGGCCGCGATCGCGTTTTAATTAAAATTGCCAGCACATGGGAAGGCATTCGCGCTGCGGAAATTCTTGAAAAAGAAGGTATTCACTGTAACCTTACCTTGTTATTTGGTCTTCACCAAGCGATCGCCTGTGCAGAAGCTGGCATTACCTTAATTTCTCCCTTCGTTGGCCGGATTCTCGACTGGTACAAAAAAGATACCGGACGCGATAGCTACCCAGCAGCCGAAGATCCAGGTGTTTTGTCTGTCACCAAAATCTACAACTACTACAAGAAGTTCGGCTATAAAACCGAAGTTATGGGAGCTAGTTTCCGTAACGTTGGTGAAATTACTGAACTTGCAGGTAGTGATTTGCTGACCATTTCGCCGTCGCTTTTGGCTGAATTGCAAGCAACCATTGGAGAACTGCCACGTAAACTTGACCCCGCCAAGGCCGCAAACTTGGAAATCGAAAAGATATCCATTGACAAAGCTAGCTATGACAAGATGCACGCTGCTGACCGCATGGCAACTGACAAACTAGACGAAGGTATTAAAGGTTTCACCAAGGCCCTAGAAGACCTTGAGAAACTTTTGGCAGACCGACTGGTTCGCCTAGAAGGAGAGGTAGTGGCAACCCATTAGGGACTTGCAATTAAAAAACATCCAAAGTAGTGTGCGTTACGGCTTAAGCCGTAACGCACTTTAAATATCATGTCTGGGTAATTAATTATGATTGCCATAGTCATTTCATTCCACACGCCAGTCGCTCATCGAGAAAACTCCGACAAGCAACAGCAATGCTTGTCTACGTAGGCGTAGTCCATCGTAGATATCACATCAAAAATTTACGCTGCGGACATGATATGACTCTTTTAATCCTCGTGGTCATCAAACGGATCGTTCAATTCCTTGCTAGGAGGGCCAAAGGAGGTATAAATCGAAATTCCTGTGATGGCAATCACCACGGCAGCCACAGAAATGCTAAGAACTATTGCGGGTTCCATAATTGAGAGATAGATGATGAGTGCTATTCTTATAGAATATTACAGAAGATTAAAAAAAGCTTTGGCAAGTAATCTTAGGTGAACTATGGCACAAAGGACTAGGTTGGGAGATATCCTGAAACCACTGAACTCTGAGTATGGAAAAGTGGCTCCAGGTTGGGGTACTACCCCTGTAATGGCTGTTTTTATAGGGCTATTTTTCGTGTTTCTGCTGATTATTCTGCAACTTTACAATAAAACACTGTTGGTTCAGGATGTATTTGTCGATTGGCGCAGTTTAGGACGCTAACACATACACAGCGAGCGAGTTTGGATAACAAGTTAAGTTACACCCGGTTTTTCCGGGTTTTTTTGTGAGTTGCGATTTCCGACTAGACTAACTATATATGTGAATTTCTGTAGTGGTTTTAGAGTTTACAGGAGACAAAAAATGAATATATTTGGTATTGGTCTGCCAGAAATGGCTGTAATTATGGTAGTAGCGCTGTTAATCTTTGGCCCAAAAAAGCTACCAGAGATCGGTCGAAGTGTGGGCAAAACAATTCGTAGTTTCCAAGAAGCTTCCAAGGAGTTTCAAAACGAGTTTCAAAAAGAAGCAGAACAGTTAGAAGAAGTTGTACAGACTACTGCTGAATTGGAACCTAAGCAAATCCACCCTGCTAAATCTGAGCAGGATACCGCTAGTTCTTCCCAACCTAGCTAGTAGTTTGTCAAGTTCGTAGTAAGGACTTTAGTCCTTATTTTCTAAGGGACTTCCAAATAAAAAAACATACAATTTTTCTTGTGGGGTGGACATCTTGTCCGCCCATAACTAAGGGCGGGCGAGACGCCCACCCCACAAGATTGGATAATTTATTTCTTGGCAATCCCTAAGCACTTTAGTGCTTACTACAAACCCTTCATTACTAGTAGTCTGGCAACCCAAAAATGTTAGGTGGAGGTTGGGTAAAGGGTAAAGGGACTCATGGTAAGGGATAAAAAACCTTTACCCTTTACCCCTGCCCCTTTACCCCGCCAAGTTGCCAAGGCGTACTACTAGAAGAGTGATAAATATCAATTGACTGTAGGCAAAATGACAGAAGCTGTTACGCAACCAGCTTTGGTAATTCCACAACTAATCGTCGGGTTAGGGAATCCAGAAGCTAAGTACGACCAAACACGCCATAATATCGGTTTTGCTGCTTTAGAAACTCTCTCTCGTTCTTGGCGCATTTCCTTAACAGAAAACCGCAAGTTTCAAGGTGAGTATGGCGAGGGTATGGCCCTAGGTGGAGGTAAAATTCGCTTGTTGAAACCGTTAACTTATATGAATCGCTCAGGACAAGCAATACAAGCGGTGACAAGTTGGTATAAATTGCCGCCTGAGTCAGTGTTGGTGATTTATGACGATATGGATTTGCCCTTGGGAAAAACTCGTTTGCGCTTATCTGGTTCGGCTGGGGGACATAACGGTATGAAAAGTGCGATCGCACATCTTAGTACCCAAAACTTTCCTCGTTTGCGAATCGGTATTGGTAAACCCAAAGATGCACCTAATAACGATGATTCTGGTGCTATCTCTCATGTGCTAGGGCGATTTTCCGCTGCCGAAAATCAGCAGATGTCTCTTGTACTTCAGTTCGTAGTTGAGTGTATTGAACTAAGTCTCAAGCAGGGAGTAGAAAAGGCGATGAATGTTTGTAATAGCCGCACAATTAATAATTCTGAGTCTTAGGGCTGGATGAATACTATCCTATCAGCTGATTAAAGAAAGCTAACCGATGTTTAAAGGCGCTTATTTTGGTTGATGGGCAGCGATTTTAGCTTGCTCCATCTAACCAAGATAAAGTCTCTAACGCCCTCTACGTATAGGACAAGTAATTTATTTACACCCTAATTAACGGTGCGGCAGACTTTGCTTAATATTTGTATGAATAATGGCGCAAGCGCTATTGCCTGTTTTCGGTCATAACTTCAAGCAATGCCGATATCACACCAAATAGGTTTATTTAAAACGTCTTGTGCGTCTAGCTGCCACTGCCTTACGTTTGCGTTTTTCTATTGGTGTTTCAAAGTGCCGATGATATTTTACATCAGCTAATATCCCAGCTTTGGAAACCTGGCGTTTAAACCGACGCAAAGCTGAGTCTATTCCTTCGTTCTCTCCTAGAACCACCTGGGTCATTCTTCCCTTTTCCTCATCATCAATAGTTTCCATTCTAATATTACCCTCAACCTTAGTAAAACCCCTCTGAGCTAAAGTCACAATTAAGAGGCTATTCGTCCGGTTGACGCGGGTTATGTGTACTTCTATCTCGGAAAATCATTACTTAACTAAAAGTTAATCTAAGTGCCCTAATGCACTCTCAGAACCAATAGAGAAGATGGGAAAATTATAATACTAAATTTTTCTGGCTTTACTATGAACTAGCGAATAATGTAATCTTAGCTACCTAAGGTAGATGAGCCAATCTGACTATATTTACAGATTTTAAAAGTTGATTCTGCCCTCATTTAGTAATTTATATCCAGCGGCTAATGCTGTAAAAGCAACTATGAAATTCCATAAGCTAGTTGGCTGTAAAATAACTCCACCGCTTAAGAAAACTAGTACTATACCAATGCCTAGAAAAATCCATCCTAAGTTACCAGTTTCTCTTTGAAAAAAGACTAATGCAAATATACCTGTCATCGTTGCTAAAACTGAAGCTGTAGCCGGCAAGCTACGGTAAAAATATGAATAGTAACCACTAACAAATATGATGTTTTGACCAAAAAAGTATAATCCTGTGAAAAGTAGAATTAAACCTATAAGTTTGATTAACAATCTACCCATAATATTTTGATGTTTTTAATAGCCCAAGCTAATTTTTATCCGATTATAGTGGGGTTTTTATATCTTGCCAAATTTTTACCTGAATATGATTTTTTTGCGTAAATATACTGAATAAAACTCCAGGCTGTCTGAAAATGCCAGTACAAGTAATGTTGATTACATCAATTAGTCCTTGCCAGGGTTTTATCAAGGTGCTTTAATAGCGATCGCATTCCGCAAAACAGTCTTACTTAGAGAATATGTACAAAACTTGCAGCGACTCGACATCGCTGCTGGTGTTGATAAAATTACAGACTCAAAACATAAAACTCAAAGATATGACAAGCTAGTAGCATATCTTTGACACTAAATTCTCCCCAAAGTTTAATAGGAGCATACATGGAGCCAATTATTGCTATAGTTTTAGCCCTTATAGGTTATGCATTAGGTTCTGCAAAACTGATTAATCAAGGAAATGAAGCCTTAGTCGAACGCTTAGGGCGGTATCATCGAAAACTTAAACCGGGGCTGAACTTTATTGTTCCCTTGGTCGATCAGATTGTCATGGAAGATACTACACGAGAGCAGTTTACAGACATCAAACCTCAGAATGTGATCACCCAAGATAATATTTACGTAGAAGTGGATGCTATTGTATACTGGCGGATTCGAGATATCGAGAGAAGCTTTTACGCGATTGAGGATCTGCAAGGATCGTTGACACAGATAACCACAACTACGCTCCGAGAAATCATTGCCCAAAATACCCTAGAGCAGACCAACGTCTCTAGAGCAGAGATGGACTCAGCTATCTTAGATCAGTTGAATCATGTAACGGCAGATTGGGGAGTTGAGATTCTCCGATTAGATATTCAGAGAATTACTCTACCTGAAAGTGTCCGAAAGTCTAGGGAAGAGGAACAAGCCGCCGTCATCAAAAAACGGGCACTGATTACCGAAGCAGAAGGGGAAAAAGAAGCTGCGATTAAAAAAGCAGAAGGAACTATGGCTTCAGTGCAAATCATTTCTCAAGCTCTCCGTTCCAATCCCGATAGTAGGGATATTTTGCGGTATCTTGTGGCTCAAGATTACGTAGATGCTAGCCAAAAACTTGGTGAGAGCAGTAATGCCAAAATTGTCTTTGTAGACCCGGCTAACTCAAGTGAAATGTTTCAGGAGTTGATAGCCGAGTCAGTAAATCAAGAAGGTAACGGCAAAAAACACGAAGAACAGTAATACCCTAGCAATTACCTTATGTGGCTTGTCTTGATAGGGCATCGGCGACTAATGAAACATCGCGCATTTCTTGAACATCGTGAACTCGGAGGATATCAGCACCATTAAAAATAGCAGCACAACAAGCTGCTGCCGTACCCCAAACTCGTCCTTTGGGATCTGGTTGATTTAAAATGCGACCAATAAAACTTTTACGAGATGCTCCTACCAAGATAGGACAGTTGAGTGGTGCGAGCGATCGCAAGCCGCGAAAAATTTCTAAATTTTGCTCGTAGTTTTTAGCAAAACCAATACCAGGATCGATAATAATTTTATCCAAATCAATACCCGCAGTAGTTGCTGCCTCAATTTGCCGAGCCAAAAAACTATAAATCTCACCAAGCAAATCTTGATAATTAGTCTGTTGTTGCATTGTCTGTGGTGTTCCCCGGATGTGCATTAAAATCATCGGCACACCTAACTCTGCGACTGTTGCCAACATTTCTGAGTCAAAAGTGCCGCCAGAAATATCATTAATAATATCCGCCCCAGCTTCTACAGATGCCTTGGCTACAGCAGCACGGGTTGTATCTACAGAAATCGGGACTGAAATCTTTGGTCTTAACACCTGTAATACTGATAGTACTCGGTCAAGTTCCTCCACCAGAGTTATTTGCTTTGCCCCTGGTCGAGTTGATTGACCGCCCACATCAATGATGTCAGCACCAGCAGCCACCAGTGCTTGCGCCTGTACTAAAGCGGTAGAGGAAGTGTTAAACTCACCTCCATCACTAAAGCTATCGGGCGTTACATTTAAAATGCCCATCAAATAAGTCCGCTGTCCCCAATTGAAACAGCGTTCTCGAATTATCAAGTTTTTTGGCATAACCTTATACTGAACCATTAGTGGCAATCAGCAGCAACAAGCTGGTGACGACACCATAGGTAAAAATTAGTCCTAGATACCCCAAGGACGAGAAACTCGTTTACCACGCACCCAACGAATCTGCCGTCTGAGCGAAAAATTTCTGCGTACCTCTGCGCTTTACTTTGCGTGCCTCTGCATTTCAAAATATTATCTGTACCTCACTTAACTGGGAATCGCTATAACCAAGCTTTCATTGATTTGGAATGATTAGTTTATTTCCGCCGTGTTGTACTAGATTGGTCAGCGAATGCTTTGAACTCGACAGCATCATGACTACAGAACAGGCGTACATCTTTATTGCGATCGCTTGATAATGCGCGTAGCCGATCTTGATTGAGCAATCGAGCCTGACGATCCACTTCCATCATCCATTGGTAGGCGCGTAAACCTGGCGTGCAGCTTTTTTTGGCTGAGTCCATCTCGTGCCGATAAAAATAGGCATCACCTGCGTGCAAAAGCCAACCCTCTGGTGTATTTATGGCGATACCAGCATGACCTCGTGTGTGACCAACAAGGGGAATGAGGAGAATCTCTGGCGGTAGCCCATCGAGGTTACGTACTGCTTCAAAACCGAACCAAGGTTCGCCTCCCGCCGAATAGTATTTCCAGTGCTTAACCTCATCCCACTGTTCTGGACGAAAGCGCCTTTTAGCGATGAATCCGCGCCGATCCTGGGCGGTTTCCATCTCAGTCTGCATCACGTGTACCGTTGCTTCTGGGAAATCTTCCAGACCACCGGCATGATCGAAATCAAGGTGGGTAAGCACAATATGACGCACATCTCGCGCGGAAAATCCCAACTTTTCAATTTGATCGACTGCTGTGTATTTTTTATCAAACTGGATGCCATTGAAATGAATGAAGAACGGGCTGAGGCGGGAGTAAGGCGAGTTGATATCGCGCAGCCCGAAGCCAGTATCAATCAGAACAAGTCCCTGCTCTGTCTCGATCAGCAGACAGTGGCAGACGAGGTGAGCTTTCGGGCCGCGACTGAAGCCATCGAAGAGGGCCCCACCAATCGGGCACATACAGCCGCAGTTGAGATGATGAATTTGCATGAATCCTCCGTTACGACTTTGACTGTCAAAGTGAGTAGGGGCGCACATCTGTGCATTGGTGTCAACTTTACGTGAAAGTCAGCCTATAACCAGCTTTTAGATATTGTCTCGTTCCCCTGCTCCGACTGGGAATACCGTCCTAGAGGCTCCGCCTCCCTTGCTGGCGGCAGCAGCCCAATTGAAGTGCATTTCCAGCCCAGAGGCTGGAAACGAGATTTGAAAAAGCTTTCAGCTTAAGTTGACAGCAATGCACAGCTGTGCGCCCCTACAGATGTGCAAATAATTTGGGATAATTTATTTTTTAGAACGCTTAAAATGAGTCTTGACTAGGTGCAAATTACTTGTTGCCTGACTCCGGCTCACTGAGCTTGCGATGCTGTTCAGCACTGACTGTATCAGGTAAAACCTTACTAACATTCGCCAGAAGCTTCGTTTTGAGGGAACCGGCGATGATGTGATCCTTGCCTGCCATCAAGGCTTCAAAACCCTGCTTGGCGACCTCAGCCGGATCGTCCTTTTGATCCGTGCCCACTTTTGTGTCGTCCATACCCGCGCGGTGAAAGAAGTTGGTATCGGTGGGCCCCGGCATCAGGGCGGTAACGGTAACGCCCGTGTCCTTCAATTCGTTGCGTAACCCCTCCGAAAAGGAATGCACAAAAGCCTTGGAGGCGGCATAAACTGTCTCGAACGGGCCGGGCATCAGGGCGGCAATTGACGATGTGAACAGGATTCGACCCTTGCCAAGCTCAACCATATCCTTTACTACCCGTTTGGCAAGATGTACAGAGGATACGACATTTAGATCGATCAGATTGAGTTCGTCCTTTAGGTCGGTTTCACGGGCGAAATCACCACCGACACCAACACCTGCGTTGATGGCGATCGCATCTACTGGTCGCCCAGTGGCCTTAATCTGGTTGTAGAGTGTTTCAACACCGTCATAGCTAGCGAGATCGGCCTGCACCGTTTCAACTTTAGCACCCAGCCCCTTGAAGGCTTGAGCCGCTTCGTCAATGCTCGATCCGGTGGCTGTAACTAGGAGATCGAAGCCGTTTTGAGCAAACTGTTTTGCAAGTTCATAACCGATGCCGTTAGAGGCACCTGTCACGACAGCCAAGGGTCGGGTCACTGAACTGTTCATAACCATCTAAAATTCCTATGTAACTGCTCCACACTCGCTGGCGATGGTTTTATCGCTACCAAATAATTGCATGGACTGTGGGCTTTCAACCCTTACAATCTTAGGCAGGTGGCAGTGCGATCGCGTCTTTCTAAGGAAGTATCGCGAGTGTATCTTCAAGGTTACTTTTTTACAGTTCTGTATATACCTCTAACAGATTTTCAGGCTCTCAAAACTTATTTTAAGTGTTACCTTAGCTACGAACTTTCGTAACGATTTTTTGGGAATAAAATGAAGCCGATTCTTCATTTTTGGCGCAATCTTGGGCAAACTTAATTAAATGATGTCCGACAAGTCCAACGTGAACCAAGTTTTCAATATTACCTGCTTTTAGTGCTGGCTTGGCCATTTTCCAAAAAGTCTGGCGATAGTTACTAAATAAGCCTATCCGCAGCAAAATATTGGTTAAATAAGTTAAACCCTTGCGAATATTAGCCCCAGAAGTGCGAGATGGACTGTTAGGAACTTCGATGCGATTTGGATAGGTGTGTTCCATATTGTAGGCAAATCGCTGATATAAAAATTCTGGCTCATAAGCAGTTGTAATACAGCGCCGCCACATTTCAATAACTTGTTCGTAAGGCATCAAAAATTCAACATTTGATTCCCGGCTTTCATCATAGACAAGTCGTCCTTCTGCTTCTAATCTCCGCCATAATGGAGTTCTCGGTAACGCATGAAGCAGGTTAATTGTCAACATTGGAATTTGCGATGCCCGAATAAATTCGAGAATTCGGTCTGCTGTTTCTGGTGTATCAGTATCTAACCCAATAATGATTCCTGAAACTACTTCCATGCCATAACTATTTAAAATCTGAATCGCTTTTAAGATTGGCATACTTAGGTTTTGGTCTTTGGAAATCGCATGAAGGGCATTTGGTTCTGGTGTTTCGATACCGCAAAAGATTGTGCAGAAATAAGCTTCACGCATCATTTCCAACAGCTTTGGACTTTGAGCTAGGTTGAGCGTTGCTTCACAGGCAAACTGGATAGGATAGCCATTGCGTTTTTGCCAGTCAATCAGATGAGGAAGTAACTTCATGGCGGCGCGGCGATCGCCAACAAAGTTATCATCGACAAAATACACTGCCCCCAAATTGCCTGATTGTCGCATTGCGTCTAACTCCGCGACTACTTGCTCTGGTGTTTTCATCCGGGGACTGTTGCCATAGAGTTCGGGAATATCGCAAAACTCGCAGTGATAAGGGCAGCCACTAGAAAACTGCACATTTGCTAGGAAATAATCATTGATATTCAGCAAATGATAAGCTGGGGTGGGAAACTCTGTTAAGGGTAAACGTTCCTTAGTTTCAAAGCGAATTTGTTGTTGGGGACGTTTGAGGTTTTGGTCTAGATATTCGATCATGCGATCGCTAGCATCTCCCAATTCGCCCAAGTGTAAAATGTCAAAATCAGGATAATATTCTGGACACCCAGATACCGAGGGGCCGCCCACAACGGTGATTTTCCCCACTCGGTGGGCAAGTTCGTTAATTTGATTAATCTGTGGTTTTTGGATATGCATTCCACTCACAATCACCACATCAGCCCATTGGTAATCAGCCCTACTTGCTGATTTGACATTTTCATCAATAAACCGCACTTCCCACTCTTTAGGTAAGTAAGCAGCCACAATTAAAATACCTTGGGGTGGCATAAAAGCCCGAACACTACCCATAAGTGGGTAAGCGTGATGAAAAGTACCAAAAGAACGGCTGTACTTGGGAAAAATACACAGAATGCGTCGATGGTGCGAAGGAACGTAGCGGGTTCCTTGAGTGACAGAAGCGGTTTTAGAATTGCCCGCGACGTTAATTTGATTCTCTAAAGACTTTAAATTTACAGTCATCGCAAATTTCACCCTGGAAAACTGAGCAGGTAATTTGACAGTTTATTGACATAATTAGCTGTAATTCCAACTAGCTTACCAAAGAAAGGTAGGAGGCAGAAGGAATTAGAAATGTATTTTTGCTCAAAACAAAGTCTTAAAGATTATAAATCGCCCAATCTTACCTTCAGTAAATCGCAAAGTTTTTTCAAACTAAACAATTAATAACTTCCTCAAGGGTTTCTGAATCGGTTAGGGCTAGTTATTTTGGTGAAGTCAAGAGTAATTATTAGGATGGGCGTAAATTCCTTGTTAAAAAGCAGCAGCAAATTCTTTTGCAAAATCTTCCAACTTTACTTTGCCCATAGCAATTGGCTTATGCAGTTCATAATCCTGCCGCGATGCGCCGTTGTGAATGCTGCTGCCCATTTCAACAAAGTTGGCCGCAATATGTGCCGACATTCCACTCTCTTCCAAACCGCTTTGTGTTTGCTCATCGGTCAAGATTACCCATTTTAAATCCGGCTTGCCAATGGCGGCACCTAAGATGTGAGCGGTTTCGTTGGCCGTATGCTCGTCACTTGCCACATACCGTACTTGCTTGCCGATAGCAGCTGTTTCTATCTCTTCTGCGGCGGCGGCGGCAATATCTCTTGGGGCAACCATTACAAGCTTGTCGTCGCCACCATAGTTTGCGCCAATAAAGCCCAGCCCTTTTATCATATCTACAAAGTTGTAGAGATTGTAGTAGAAGTAACCAGGGCGCAGATGCGTAATGGCTACGTCTGACAGCTCATTCAAAATGCCTTCTACATCGTGAGAACCGAGGATGAATCCGGTGCCTTTATCTAAATTCGCGCCCATACTGCTGAGATGAACTACACACTTTACGCCCGACCGTTGAATGGCTTGTGCATAGTTGCTGCCAGTTTTCTGGTAATACTCTCTTGGATCGGGCACGGTATAGTTTGGCGGCACCATAGCATACACGGCATCAGCACCAGTAAAGGTGGACACCAGAAAATTAACGTCTTCCAGTGAGCCGATGGCAGCGGTGGCGCCCAAAGCTTCAATGTCTTTTTGCTTTTCCGGCTTGCTGCTGATAACCGTAACCGTATGACCTTTTTGCACTAACTCCTTTGCCAGTGGCTTGCTGATGTTTCCTAACGAACCTGTTACTATAACTTTCATAAATATTTCGTTTTTGTTTGCGATGATTTCTGAATTGGTTAGTGCTATTTCTTTTGGTGAAGTTAATGGTAATTATTAGGATGGGGGTAGGTTCCTTATAATTTCATTTTTTGAAACTCTTTTCATGAATATAAGTTTTATTAAAATTTAGGTATTATTTAGAACTAATATGTACGGGGAATTGAATTGGCACAGGCGTAGCCCTTGAGAAAAACTTTGCAATTTACTGACCTTGTGCATGATTTCTGGCGATCTTTGAAGGGATGTTTAACTGGTAAAATATAAAATCTAGCCTAGCAATGCAAATTTAATTGGTTGGCAAACAACTATTATGGAAATCGCGCATGGGACATAAAAAGAAAGATTTTCATTTTTTGTTGTGTCCAACTGGGTATAGGCATCTGTCATGAATTTGATTTACTTTCTTTTGCGTTCTTCGTGGGGGATGGTGGCGATCGCGATCGCTACCGGATTTTTGAGTGGCGGTAGTAGTGCTGGCTTGATTGCCTTAATTAGCCATGCTGCAAGTAGCGGTAATGCTTCCCGCCTCACATCGATAATTTGGGGTTTTGCGGGGCTGGCTATAGTTGCACTAATTACCAGTATCGTTTCTCAAGTGATGCTGATTCGCCTTTCTCAGAATGCAGTCTTGCAATTACGGATGCGTTTAAGTCGCCAGATTCTCGCTTCCGAGTTGAGTCATTTAGAACGCTTAGGGAATCCTCGATTATTGGCTACTTTAACAGAAGATATTCAGGCGGTGGCTAATGCTGTTTATCAGATGCCTTTTATCTTTATTAATTTAGCGATCGTCCTGGGTTGTATAACGTATATAACCTGGCTTTCTTGGTTAGTATTGTTGATGGTTTGTGGGATTTCAGTAGTTGCGATCGCTAGTTGTCAGTGGCTACTCAACAGAGGCGGACAATTACTTACTCTAGCTCGTGAAGATGAAGATTATCTATTTAAACATTTTCGCACGATTACCGAAGGAGTCAAGGAACTTAAACTAAATTACAAGCGGCGGGAAGATTTTTTAGAAGAGAAATTACAATCAACTGCTAACGAGTTTCGTCATCATAATGTTAACGGTCTAAGCCTTTTTGCCATAACTTCAAGCTGGGGTCAACTCATATTCTTTTTTGCTCTCGGTTTTGTATTATTCGTGTTGCCTAATCTGCTTACTATCAATCCCGAAACTCTCTCTGGCTACATTTTGACCTTCACATACTTGGTGTTACCAATGGATAACATCATCAGTAAACTTCCTCTATTAAGCAAAGCTAGCATTGCCTTACAAAAAATCGAATCACTGGGTTTATCTCTAGCTAGTCGAACTGAAATATCCACTGTTCCACCTGCTCTGAAATCTGACTGGCACAGGTTAAAGTTTCAAAGTGTCACCCACACTTACTACACAGAGCAAGAAGACAATAGCTTTGTTTTTGGCCCCGTCGAGTTAACACTTTATCCTCAAGAATTAGTCTTTATTGTCGGCGGTAATGGTAGCGGTAAATCTACATTAGCTAAATTAATTACTGGGCTTTATATCCCAGACAACGGCGAAATCTGGTTTGATGACGAGTTAATTAGCGAAGAGAATCGAGAATGGTATCGCCAGCATTTTTCCGTGGTGTTTTCCGACTTTTATTTATTTGAAGAACTTTTAGGATTAAAAAATTCTCACTTGGATGCTCAAGCCAGAAAATATTTACAAAAACTGCAACTAGACCATAAAGTGAAAGTTGAAAATGGACAAATTTCTACCACTGCTCTTTCTCAAGGACAACGAAAACGGCTAGCTTTACTCACAGCCTACTTGGAAGATCGACCAATTTATCTATTTGATGAGTGGGCAGCCGATCAAGATCCAGTATTCAAAGAAATATTCTACACTCAACTTCTCCCAGAACTGCGATCGCGGGGTAAAACAGTACTGGTGATTAGCCATGACGATCGCTATTTTCATTTAGCAGACCGAATTATCAAACTTGACTATGGCAAAATAGAGTACGATAAAACTTAATCTGGCAAAATCATTCATAATTATTAAAATAATATTTGGAGTTTGACTAAATAAAACTAATGTCTGAACAAAAGCCCATAAATCCTTGGAACTACAAACCTTGGTGGTGTCAACCTTGGTCTATAGTTCTCACGGGTGTAACACTGATTGGTGGTAGCTGGTTACTATTTAAAACTATCTGGCTAACAGTTCTCGTTTCCATCCCGATAGGAACGTGGATGGTATTTTTTGTGTTGTTTTGGCCACAACTAATGATTCGCAGTGGAATTTTAGAGTCGTATAAAGAGTAGTTTGAGCTTAATGTAATGCGGGAAATTAGTCTAGGTAGAGAAAATTATTCCACCACGTTCGAGATTTAGTATATCTGATTGTATGCAGCTAATTATATCAAGTTCGGGTGATTACTTGTAATAAAATCTATCGATGTAGCGACTGTCTGAAAAATCAAACAATCGACTTGTTTGTGAGGATTTATGAAAGCGATGCCTACAACGGGCTACGCCTACGCACCTATGTACTCGATCGCGGTGCGACTAAGTTTGAAGTACCTCAAAACGACTTTGGAGTACCTCAAAACGACTTTGGAGTACCTCAAAACGACTTTGAAGTACCTCAAAACGACTTTGAAGTACCTCAACACGACTTTTAAGTACCTCAAAACGACTTTGAAGTACCTCAACACGACTTTGGAGTACCTCAACACGACTTTGAAGTACCTCAACACGACTTTCAAGTACCTCAAAACGACTTTCAAGTACTTCAAAACGACTTTCAAGTACTTCAACATGACTTCGAGGTATCTGTTGCTTATATAGCAGTCCTAAATCATTCGTGAGTTGAGTCAGATTTTTTAGTCACCTGATTTTTTTGCTTGAAACGCTTGTAAATCAGCGCCTTTTAGGGAATGAATCAGCCCTGCCTTATCAAGGGGGACAACAGAAAATTTAGTTCCCTCCTCAAGACATACTACGGTGTGTGTACAAGTCAAATTACCCCCCTTAATCCCCCCTTATAAAGGGGGGAAATAAGAAAAATCCGGTTCCCTCCCCTTTATAAGGGGAGGGTTAGGGTGGGGTAAAACCGTGATTTCTCGGCTATTTCAGACTTGTGTATACACCGTAGCTGCCCTTGGTAAGGAGGGAGGTCTACCACTTCTTCTAAAATACGTATTATATCTGCGTAAGCGTGCAGAGATGAGCAAAACTGTGCTGCAAAGTTAAGCGATCGCTCAAGAAAATTATAAGAAGAAGTTCTCCTAATCGGTTTCTAACCCTCGGAACTTACGTAGATATAAACTAATTACTAGTATCAAAAACATTAATCCATGATAAAGAACTCTAACAATAGAATAAGTTTTAATAATTTTTTAATAAAATTGATATTTATTAAGCTTCTTTAGGGCAAAAGACCTTGTAAGTATCTAAATAGTTAGGTAATTTGCACAGGGAAAGTTAGGGTGACATGAACAACAGAGTAAACCAAAGGCATGAAGCACATAATGTAATAAAATATTTCTGTATATTCAACCGAATGTTGATTTTCGTTGCAGAGATATTTATGTTACCCAGCCTTGTAGCTGGAGAGGTAATACCGCGGTTGTTTCAAAATTTACAATGCCCTAGACTTTCCTGGCTAAGGCGTAGACATTCATCTGTGAAAACCCAACCTGTTCCTCTACCTGACAATGAAGCACAAAGGCTCAAAGCGCTGGCAGACTACAATATTCTAGATACCCTACCCGAACAAGCATTTGATGACCTAACTGCGATCGCTGCCTACATTTGTAAGACTCCAATTGCTTTAATTAGCTTAGTTGATAGCGATCGCCAATGGTTTAAATCTAAGCTTGGACTAGAAAGCAGCGAAATAGCCAGAGATGGGTCTTTTTGTTCTTATGCCATTCTGCAACCAGAGGAAATATTAGTGGTTCCTAACGCCCTTAAAGACGATCGCTTTAATAACAATCCCTTAGTCAAAGGTAATCCCAAAATTCGTTTTTATGCTGGTGTTCCTTTAATTACGCCTGATGGTCTTCCAATTGGGACGTTGTGTGTTCTAGATACCATTCCTCATCACTTAAATTATCAGCAGTTAGATGCACTGCGCCGCCTAAGTCGTCAGGCGATCGCTCAAATAGAACTCATTCAGGAAGTTCGCTACCGCAAACAAGCAGAGATTGAAGGAAGACAGTTATCGCTGACTGATGAACTAACAGGTTTGCATAACCGACGTGCTTTCTTGCTGATGGCTGCACAGCAGTTGAAAATTGCTCACCGCATGAAAGTGTTTTGCTGGGTTATTTTCATTGATTTAGATGGACTAAAACAGATTAACGACACCCTTGGTCATGACATGGGAGATGCCTTGATTATTGATGCTGGTCGATTACTTAAGCAAAGTTTTCGGAGTTCAGATATTGTTGCCCGCTTGGGTGGAGATGAGTTCATTGTTTTCATCTCTAGCTACTTTAAGGACGCTGATAGTATCCAAGCGCGTCTACAAACAAATATCGCTAACTTTAATCAACAGCAAAACCGTAGCTATAAACTTTCGATGAGTATTGGCATAGAGCGTTACTCACCAGAGAGCAATATGTCACTAGAACAACTAATCGCTAGGTCTGACAAATTAATGTATGCTCAAAAGCGTCTCAAGCGGCAATCAGTTACATAGAATATCCCATCACATAACAGTCTTTAACTACGAATTACGAACTTGTACTGAGCGTAGCCGAAGTATTACGAATTATTTTAATTTACCACCTGGCTCCCATGACTGCGGGGATCATCTTGATTCGCCGTTGGTGCTACTGGGGCTGAAAACTTAGAAACTTTACCGCTAGCTTGAGCGTAGGGGAGAGAGGAACCAGTAACCAAAGCTTCTAAGTTACTAGCCATAATCTTCCGAGGTTGATCGCCGATCGCTTGGGCTATGGTTTCTCCTTGCTGACTCAAAAATACAAAATGAGGAATTCCATCCACCCGAAATCTCAGCATTTCCGGCAGCCACTTGGTATTATCTACATTCAACATGACAAAATTCATCTTGTCAGCATACTCTGTTTCTAGTTGAGTGATATCTGGTGCCATTTTTTGGCAGACAGTACACCAATCAGCATAAAACTCTACTAGAGATGGTTTGCCATTGCTGAGGGCTACTTCTAACGGTGTGGAAGTCTCGCTTAACTTAGCTAGAGTTGCCGAGGTTGTTTCAGTTCGCAATCCTAAGACGAGGGAAACGCTAAGTGCGATCGCTACCATTACAATTAAGAAGTTTCTCAGACGCTTCCCGAATATAGATTCAGGTTTTTCGGGAGAATTAACAGATGAATCAGTACTCATAACAGCACAATTATTAAAACTTCTTAAGCAATTTCTTCTTTAGTTTAGCTGACTCTACGCTCTTTAATTTCTCTAGCTTTGGAACAGTTGAACTGGGGGTTGGGGATTGGGGATTGGGCATTGGGCATTGGGCATTGGGCATTGGTTATAAATTATTCTCCCCTACCCGCCTACTCCCCAGTCCCCAGTCCCCAATCCCCAGTCCCCTATTTACTTAACTTACAAAATTGCTCCAGTTTCCTTCAAATAAACCCGCGTAAATGGTTCATCTTCACCCAAAGTATAATCTTCAATCAACCCTTTGCGACGAATAGAAATATCGTTGCCTTTTTTAATCACCACAGTCGAACCATCGAAAACATCTCGCGCCAAAATCATCTCAATTTCGGTGGGATTATCCAAAACTACGATATTACTATTTTGGTAAAATATGCCCTGTTCTTCGAGGATTTCTTCAGGATACTCGGCAATTAGTAAATCAAGTTTGGGATGACGCAACAAAGTTTGAACATTATTGTTGTAATCTTTGCTTAATACTTTTTTCGAGCGATTCACAAAAACGGCATCACGACAAACAGCACCTATTGTCCAGTTGGGATTTTGCAAAAGGATATGGTCAATCGTTTCTTGCAGTTCTTCAACTGAGATTTTGTTAAAGGTAATAATTGGTATCCTGGCATCTGTACCCGACTCAAAAAAGGTTTCTAAAATATGAGAAGGTACATCAACACTTTCACCAACAGAAGGTTTCAGATGCATTAAAACGCCTGGTGCAGCATTGATTTCCAGGATGGCAAAGTTACTGGATTTCCAAGATTCTGCAAGACTTTTGGTGATTACATCAATCCCCAGGCAAGTCAATTGGAAATGTTGGGCAATATCTTGCGCCAAGATAATATTGTCATCATGAACTGTCGGGGTTGCATCGATGCTCATACCTCCAGCTGAAAGATTGGCAACTTTACGCAGGTAAACAGTGCGTCCTTTCTCAATCACGCTTTCTAATGATAAGCGCTGTTCTTCTAGGTAGAGTTCCATCGCTTCATCAATCTGAATTTTACTCATCGGCGAGGTTGGCGTGTCTAAACGTGCAGGTTTGCGGTTTTCTTGGCGAATTAACTCTGCAAGCGTTAAATACCCATCACCCACAACTGATGCGGGACGGCGTTCTGTGGCGGCGACAAATCGACCATTAACACACAGCATACGAAAATCCGATCCTGTGATGCTTTTCTCAACAATTATTCGGGTTTGCTGATTTTCAGGAATCGCTGCCAGTGACCGATTAAAAGCAGATATCAGTTCTTTTGAGTCTTGTACATCAGCCGTGACACCAATTCCTTTGTGACCTACCACTGGCTTAACTGCCACTGGGTAGCCAATTTCTCGTGCTGCTGCCAAAGCTTCTTTTTCGGTAAAGACAATACTACCTTCAGGTACTGGGAAACCCAAGGTTTTCAAAAATGCCTTACAATCATCCTTGCGGGTAGTAAATTCCGAATCTAGATGGCTATCGCAGTTAAATGTTGTTGCTACTCCCCGGACGTGTTTTTTTCCTAAACCGTATTGCATCAATCCTTCTTCCCACAAATAAAAGGCGGGAATACCTTTTTCATAAGCTGTTCGCAATAGGGCGTAAACCGTGGGGCCTCCGTAGACAGATGCGCGAAATTTATCTTGCAGCCTTACCAGCTGGTCATCAAAAGCAAAGTCTTCATCTTGGGTAATGGCTTCAAACCAATCCCAAACAAAGTAAATTACCTCTCTAGTTGTGCGTTCATGTAGTGATTGAATGCTAATCCGGGTGAGATTTGGATATGGCTTCACACTCCAGCGATGAAGGTGTAAATCCATGTCCAATTTTGCGGCTTCGGATACAACTTGGGCAAAGAGATGGGCATAAGATTCGTAGGTTTGCTCGCGAAGATTTGGATAGCGATCGCCAATGCTGGCAATATAATCTTCAATGGGCAAAGGCTCTCTAGAGTCAATTAGAGCAAAATCAAATGCTAGCGCCCCTACATTTAAATAAGGGTTGGGGCCAAGGTAATGCTTGAAGTTGAAAATATCGAATACATCCGTTCTTCTAGCATTAATGCGGACTAATTCACTGCTTTTTTGTAGAACCATTGATTACGAACCTTCGGCTAAACACCCTAAATTTTTAATGCTGAGTTGTAATTACTCAGACTTATAGATTGTAGATTGACTCAGGTTAATTTTGGAGAGTGATGGCTTTGCCACTGAGCTAATCAGAACCCACGTTAACTTTATTACTAAGCATTTTTAACTATCTTAAGGCATAATTAAATCTTCAATCTTCTGTTAGGAACCAAGAACAGTCAATTCATCCTCATGAATAATTAAAGATATAACCTTTGAAAGGTACAACACTCATCCTAAAATTGTATAAATATATGTAGGGCATTAAAAAGACAGTATAAAAAGACAGCAAAGTATGAATAGCACACAAGCTGCTCTAAGAGATGAAATTCGAGAACTGGCTGACGAAGCTTTTCACCAAAAGCTGATCTCTGGACATGGGGATGGCCCAGACATGAATGAATATCAAATTGTCTACCAAGGCAAACCCAGGCATCTCCCACTCGAACAAGCACGTTTTTTCTTAACTAACTTGCTTTACAAAAGTCGGATTCATTAGAACTTGCCATCAGATATCTATTTGCATCTAGGGTCAATACCAATTACTCGCATCGCCCGATAAATCTCCAATAGATCGTTAGCAATATTGCCAAAAATGCCTCTAGAAAATACTTCTAGAGGCAGTTGATGTTGTAGATTTTATTTAGTGACTGGAAAATTAAATAATTTTTCAGAAAAGTATTTTGGTCTAATTGCGATGTCTAACGACAAGCCGCTTCTGTACGAACGCGAACAGCGTGTCGCAGACAGACGCTTTGCATAGCAAGATCCCCGTAGGGGTATGCGTCTACGCAAATGTTAACCCTACTTTTATCAAGTAATCTATCAAAGGGATGATTTGATACATTGAATTGTCATGTTTTAGTGAAATTTATTAACTCAAATCCCAGGGAGCATCATGGTTGAAAGTAATATCAAAAAGCAGTTAGTAATTATTGGCGGAGCCGAAGATAAAGAGGGTGATTCCGTAATTTTGCGGGACTTTGTCAGACGCGCTGGAGGTACAAAGGCGTATATTGTAATTCTGACAGCAGCCACAGAACTACCAAGAGAAGTGGGAGAAAATTACATCAGAGTGTTTGAGCGCCTGGGAGCCGAAACTGTTCGCATTATTGATACAGAAACCCGTGAAGATGCAGCTTCATCTACCGCGTTGGAAGCTATTAATAAAGCAACTGGGGTGTTTTTTACAGGGGGAGATCAAGCTCGTATTACCAACATCCTCAAGGACACCGAAATCGATGCGGCGATTCACCAGCGCTATTCTGAAGGCGCAGTTATAGCAGGCACAAGCGCCGGAGCTGCTGTGATGCCAGACGTAATGATTGTGGAAGGCGACTCAGAAACACATCCTCGGATTGAAACTGTTGAAATGGGCCCAGGTATGGGATTTTTACCAGGGGTAGTAATTGACCAGCATTTTTCCCAACGGGGACGCTTGGGACGTTTAATATCAGCTTTGATACTACAGCCTGCTGTCTTGGGATTTGGTATTGACGAAAATACCGCTATGGTAGTAGTAGATAACCAAATTGAAGTGATTGGTGAAGGTGCGGTTACGATTGTTGATGAATCAGAAGCTACATATAACAATATGGGCGAAATTTTGAAGGATGAGTCTTTGGCAATTTGTGGAGCAAAGCTTCATATTTTGCCACATGGCTTCAAATTTGACCTGAAAACTCGTCAACCTCTCGTAAACAATGGCTCTGTATCAAATGCCTCTCAACCACTTGCTTCAATTAACACTTAACTTTTAGCAAGTGTATTTAAACAGAAAGTTTTATTGAACAGAATTCAGGAGTCAAAATTCTGAATTCTGCATTCTTCTTCAACTAATTGCTGTAATACCCCCTGTCTGAACCTTTAATAGGCAGGGGATATCAAAGCGCTTCAAAACCTGAGTTTAAGCGAAATACAGTTTGCATAGTAGTTAAGTTTTTAACAATCTGGTATAGCAAAGAGTGATATTTAAAATAACCATCTTCATCAAAGTAAGTAAGGTAGAAAGAATATCAAGGCGATTTCCTTAAACTATAAAAACTGTCAGAACGAATCTGACTGCCATTTCGCCAAACTTCAACTCTTTGTGGAGTGACTAAATAATAAAAACTACCATTATCTGCTCGATATCTGTCTTTACCAATATTCAAAGCTACTATCTTTATAGGCTTGCTTGGGGCTTGCTTCAATTGCCCAATATAAAATAATTGACCATTTTCTTTACAGACTTTTATACGAGAGCTTATAGTCTCACCTTCAATAAGACTAATTCCATTACATTTAGTATCAGCGCTTACAGGTGCAAAATCTATAGGAATTGGCTGCTGTGAGGGTGAAACTTGATTTGCTACTGGGGGTGGCGAAACTGGGCGGTTCTGGTTATCCACTTGCTGAATTTTAGAACCAAAGCCAACACTTGCAGTTACGGATGTCAACAAACGAAGAGGGTCAACTGCTATTCGACCATTTGGATGAACTTCAAAGTGCAAATGAGGTGCTGTACTATTGCCTGTAGATCCCATCTCGGCAATCATTTGACCTTGAATGACCTGTTGACCCTTGCTCACCAACAAACGGCGATTGTGACCATAGACAGTAATGCTGCCATCGAGATGTTTAATAGTTATGGCATTTCCTAATCCCCAATTATCCCAACCTGCTTTAACAACTGTACCGGATGCCGCAGCAACAACAGGAGTTCCAGCCGCCCCTGCAATATCAATGCCTTCATGTTGATATTTGCGGAAGCCTTGAGAAATAAACCCTTTAGTTGGCCAGATTAAGTTAGCAGTAGGGATAGGAGTTTGCCCAATTGGGGAATCGCCTGCCAATTGTGTTAAGGCAGATTTAGGTGTAGTTAATACAGCGCTTAAGGATATTAACCCAACTAGTCCATAAGTACGGTATCGATAAATTATAGCTTTTTGCATAAGTTGTAAGTCTATTAGAACAATAATTCAGACACTTTCTGATTATTTGTTGTTTCAAGCTTACTCGGAAAATATCAGGAAATCTTTAAGCTGTTACGCAAAAAGAAAAGCACATCAACTGGTGTACCCCTCTGGGGAAGCAAGCTACGCGCAGCGTCTCCTTCAGGAGAGGTTGTCCTAAGTCAATTGTCCAAAGTCCAATTGGTAAACACAAATGACTAATGACTAATGACGGTCTACACAGAAAATAGTGCAATATGTAGGCGCGTTAGCTTAGTGAGTTTATAGCTTTTTAGCTTGTTAGATTTTGAATTCACCAACGAGGTCTTGATTTTATATCATGTCTACAGTAAAAAAATAGGTGAGTTAAACTTGCCTAACCCACCCGATAAAATTAAACATTAGAGAAATATTAGAGAAATTAACCATTAAAAACGCGACTGCGCCATTTATTCAACCGAGCTTCCCCAATTGTTGCAGATCGTCGAGCATCAGCAATTTGCTCTTGCAAAGCTGAAATCTGTTTTTCTTGGGCGTCAGCTTGCTGTTGCAAAGATGTATATTCACCTGTGCTGGTGGGTACACTAGAAGACTGCCAACTACTACTAAATTTTGTTGTGCCGATGCTGGCAAATGGTCGTAAGTCTGCTAATTGTTGTTGCAAAGTTGCAATCTGGCTTTCTTGCTCTTTAATCTTTTGCCGCAAGCTTTCCTCGGCTGCTGTGGAAGCTGCAATAAAGGTATTAACTGGAGCAGCAGTTTCTGGCTTGGGCTTGAATATTTCAGCCAGCAATGCACTAATATCCGTGAGTTTCTGTCTACCGTAAGGAGCATTGGTAATTAGCGATCGCACCAGTTGAGGTTCATTATTCGTTGCTAAGTTCTTATCACTGCTAGAGTTGCTCCGCAGCAATTGTAACATATTGGTAAATTCCAATATCTTTTTGCCCGTTTGAGTTTTATAACCCCGGTAATATGGCACTATGTTCTCGCCAAAGGCATCTAGATACTCGTCGCTATCAAGATAAGAATCAATATCCGCTTCAAAACCTTTCTCATCTAGAATGTTGCTGTGATGTATCGTCTCGGAGTAGTCATCGGGAGCGCGACCTAGTAGGTGCTTGAAGTTAAGTTCAATTGCTCGGTAACGGTAAACGTTATCAAAAAATCTGGAGCGATATAACTCTGATTTGGCAACTTGACGCACAAACTCACGCACATCGATTATACCTTGCTTGAGTTGGGATTCTGGAACTACGAGCCGCTCACTTTCCATGATGTAAGCATTACCCAACACTTGCCGATAAACTGCTCGAATTACAATTTCAATGTCATCAACTGAAGCAGTATTCCACAGTTCTATAGGTTCTGTTTGGGGAAATGCTTGATATTGGCGTCGTCTGGTTTCTTCGTCTAAGAAGGTCTGCATAGTTGGGTTCTTGTGGGTAAAAGTAACTAATTTGTCAAGTAAAATAAAATTTCTTTAGCAGGATGACAATACTAAAATGCAAAGCCATAACAGTCCCTACTTAAGATTTACTAATTACTGGTTATTGATATTAACTTATCAAGTTTTGGTGAATTTTTTAGTTACATTTTCTAACAAACTTAGACGGCTAACTATTAATAACTAACAGCTAATCACAATGAGAAATTAGCAATTAGACATTAACAATTAGCCGTCAACCCCCTTGGGGAGTATTTAAAATTCAAAACTTAATTTTGAATTAGAGTATAAACGCCTGTCAGAATAATTTCTACAGGATAGTAACTCTCAAGCACGCTCATCAAATCTAGTGTAGAAACCACCGTATTTGATCCAGTATTGTTTCAAAGTATGATGAGGTGTATGTAAACTAGCTTTTGCCTGATATAAAATTACTTGGCGATGATCGCCCATCCAGATTTTATTAACTGGGTCAACGGATATTACTGTCCCTCCTAAAGATGCAACGCACTCAGAAAATCTCTCAATCGTTGTATATTCTAATGTCTCGAATATAAAAAAGTTACCCGAACATATCAAGTGGCGGCTGCGAATCCAGCAGCGCATCTTTTTTTCAGCCAGTGGAGGCAACATTTTGGTTTTAACAGATTCAAGCTGAATCAACATAATGCGCTCACCGCACGTAATTCATCAGCAAAACTTTCCCGTTTTTCAAATTGTAATGGGCCAGCAGTAGATCCCCATATTTGCTCGTGGGTTTCAATATCCATACCTTTATCTAGACTTATCCAAGTACGCTCAGTTATTTCTACTTCGCTGACAAGATATGTCTGGCATCCATTGCGTTTAATCAGACATTGATTGCCTGGTTCCACACTACCTCGAAACATTTCACCTTCTCGTTGGAAAACCATTGAACAGTGATAACGCCGTTCGATGCTTTCTGGAGTGATGGTTTTGAGGATATCTAATTCACGAGCTGCGCCTGCATAAAGCATCTGATCTTTCAAGCTGTAATTTTCGATATAAATGCGATCGCCCAAATCAACTAGTCGATGTACTCCTTGACGATAGGGTGTCCATAAATCGTGGTCATAAGCTTGTTCAGAATAGAAACCGATACCAGAAAAAAATTCAATCGGTAAAGGACGAAAATAAATGTGAATGTGGGCGTAAAGTTGCGGATTTGCAAAAGATTGCTTGTAGTTGCTAAAATCTCCTGCCATCCAACAGGCTAAGGTGAGCAAATCGCTAGCGTTAGTGCTAGATTCGCTGGGCGCTATCGTCACGTCGCTTCGCTCCAAATTCAAAATTCAAAACTTGTACTGAGCTTGTCGTTGGCGTAGCCTCTCCGCCAGGAGAAGTATTCACGTATTACAATCTCCATAAATAAATTTAGGAGCTTGTATCCTTTTATGTTTTAACCTGATATTTGCTAATTGGTTTAAGACAAAGAGCGAATCTCTGAAGAAAAGGAAGCTGTAGTCACGCCTTTACCATCACTGGTTTTAATCATCGCTACCCGAAACCGAAGATTTGGGTTAGCAAACCAAATTCGCTCCTCAGCAGCAGCGAGTTCATACTCTGTTAACAGGGTAAAAATCCCATCATCACTCAGATGATATTTAGCCACTGCTGGAATTGTTTCAGCGTACCCCTTGTCCCGCAGAAGTTTTCCTCTAGAAGGATTTTCGACATCGGGAATTGGTACTAGTACAGTACTGCCAGAGATTGGTTTATCGTCCCAGTCTGACTCACCTTCCCAAGTCATCCGAAAAGGGTGAGTGATACTGCTGGGTTCAGTGTCATACAATTGACAGATTGCTACCACCGCTGGATCGCTGGTGGATAGAGACTCAATTTCAATGTTAGATAACACTTCTTCAAAGTGGGCAAATGCTAAATGATGAGCACTACGCTGCGATCGCCATCGTCCAATTGAAAGTTCAAAAAAGTCAGTAATTTCCATTAGAAAAGTGATCTTAAAAAAGTAGCTTAAAATCCAAGAGATATCTTGGTAAAAAAGAAAGTTATTCTCCTAGTCTATATGTTAGCCTCCTTGACCACAACTGAATTTGGAGTGCTGAGTGCTGAGTGCTGAGTTAAGAGTTAGGAGTTAAGAGTTAGGAGTTTTTTTTGTCCCCTTGTCCCCTTGTCCCCTTGTCCCCTTGTCCCCAGTCCCCAGTCCCCAGTCTCCTTACTTAGACAAATCTAAGCAACTTCAGTGATACTGATAATTTTGCCGCCTGTGCGATGAATGTTTTGCACTTGTCCAGACAGTTGGTTGTAGTTAACTACATATTCGAGATTGCCCAAACGAGTACGGAGATTACCTGCACCTTTGACAGCCTTAATCAAGAAGCGTTTGTCGGTGCTGTTTACACTAGAACCAGCTGCGGGAGCCTTGATGGATGTGGATAAATTAGAACCGATATCGCCGATTAGTTTAGCTTGGCGATCGCTATCACTGCTAGCGAATCCTCTGACTAAGCTAAAGGTGCGGTTAAAGGTAACATTTTTAATTCCGATTTGGGAGCTTGTGCTGCGAACATAGGGAACAATATTCTCGCCAAAATTCTGCTGATATTCCTTGCTATCGATATAGGAGTCGATCTCAGCATCATAGCCCTGTTCGTTGTAGATGCGGACGTGTTCGGAAATTTCTGCTTGATCGGCAGGAGGACGCCCTAGTAGGTGTTTGAAGTTCAGTTCAATGAACCGATACTGGGAAGAAGAGTTGAAAAACAGGGATTGATAAATCTCTGATTTCGCAACCATGTTGACGAATTCGCGGACGCTGATTTTGCGATCGCGCAATTGCGATTCAGCAGTGGCTAGTCGCTCACTTGACAACAAGTGAGCATTACCCAAAACCTGTTTGTAAACTGCCCGAATCAGTGTTTGTAATTCACTTTCGCTGGTGTTCGGACGCAGTTCAACATTAGGTGAATCAATTGCCCAAAGTGACATTGAGGTATCTCCTGAAAAACGCTAATTTAATTTAATTTCCGAGCATCCTACCCCTTATGGAGGTAGAATTTCCCATCAGTTGTCAGTTATTTTTGCTACTGACTAGCTTTTGTAAAACTTTAGTTTGTGAAAGTGTGTTAAATGTCTTCGTATATCACAACTGACGGCGGAATTGGTCAAACCTCAAATTTGCGATCGCTTTGGCTAACTTTTGAGCGATCGCGATTTACGCAAAAAATAGCCGAAAATCATTCTTTTCAGGTAAGGGCAATTTTATGTAGACGCATACTTCTAGGTGGAAGCTAGATATGCGGAGTGTCTCGCTCAGAAGCGGCTTTCCGCAAGGTATTGCCCTTGAGTGCGTTTAGTTTTGCGTAAATCCCAGAACGAGCGACACTGGGGATTGAAAGATTAGAGACTGAGTACACCGGAATTATTTCCCAATCCCTAATCTCTAAATCCCCAATTTTTATTCTTTAGTTGACAGGGGTAATACTGGCGATCGTGCCACCCTGCTTGTGAATCCGTTGATACTCTTGTGAAAGCTTATTGTATGGCACGAAAAAGACTTGGTTACTGCGGCGAAATTTGGAAATATTATTTACCACATTTGCTTTGTAGCCAGTAACTTCAATCCGGTATACCTTACCATCATCACCAGAACCCACACCTTGACGAGTGCGAGGGGTAGATGTTGGGTTGCGGAATGTAGCGCCCTTGCTGGCTGGTGAAACCACAGGAGTAGGCGTGCTTTGAATTAGCAAACTGTTTAATTTTGGTTGTTTGCCAGCTAAGTCACCTTTCAGGCTGCTGCTAGAAGAACCACGTACCAGTTGAAACAAGTGGGTAAACTGAACCAAACTCTGAATAGCTTCGGTTTTGTAGCCCCGAATATAAGGCACAATGTTTTCCCCAAAAGTTTCTTGGTATTCGTCGCTGTCTAGATAAGAATCAATCTCACCCTCAAAACCCTTTGTATCCAGAATAGTGCTGTGTGTACGCGTTTCTTCTAAATTCAATGGCGCACGACCAAAGAAATGTCTGAAATTTAATTCAATCGCCCGATAACGAGGGGTGTTATCAAAAAACCGCGAACGGTAAAGTTCTGACTTCCCGACTTGACGCACAAACCCGCGAACGCTAATCTCACCCCGTTTGAGTTGAGATTCAGCAACAGAAAGCCGCTCACTCTCCATTACATAAGCGTTGCCTAGAACTTGTTTATAGACAGTTCTAATTACGGTTTCAACATCCTCATTAGAGCGATTTGGCCACAGATCAATAGGATCGGTGTCTTCAAACAGAGCGACCCCTAATCGTGATGCTGGTCCAAAAGCCATTCAAACCATCTCCCAGTTAATAACTAAATTTTATGAGAAGGATATTCAGCAGATGTTAAAAAACTTTACATCATAGTGACAAAGTAGGGGACATAGAGACTTTAAATCCTTATTAGTCGTGATGATTTTAAGTTTTTGCATCGTTTGCCTTTACACATTGTGATACGATGCTGAAACCATATTTATTAAAATTTGTTAAGTTAAATTATACTTTAGAGAAAATTCAGCTTTTTTTTAGTATTGGATTTGCAATTGGGATGCAAGTGATGGTATGTTGCCATTCCCTTGAGCCAGAGTATTAATTATGCTGAGTTACTTAAGTTTATCTCAATCAGTGGGCATGAATAAATTCAACTATCTTATGCAAGATAAAATTAAGTAATATTGTCTGTTAGTCAAGGCTGAAGCTCTAACTACAAACCTTTGATTATTCATGCCCACTTCCACTTAACTTATCGAATTTGGAAAGTAGCCAATTGGCTAATTAAATGGTCAAAATAGGGAGCAAGAATTTGCTGCCGATCGGCTTGGCAGCGTTTCAAACTAGCAGTTTTGATGCTTTTTAAGCCTAAAATCATTGCATCCAATGGAACTTGTAATTCCTGATAGAGCAAATTCATATAATGCAGTCCTGTGGGACTTGTATATTCAGTGTGGCCACCTGCTATGCCATAAGTAATGCAGCGAAGAAAATGCCAAAAATCTCGCCAGCAAGCTTGGGCGCGTTCAGGTGGATAAAGACCGCCTCCAGGCTGGATAATTTCGGGATAAGTTGCCAACACTTGTTCTCTAGATTCATCAACGATTTCGGCGGCGCGATCGCGTAACAATTGAGCAACAGGAATCAACTCAGAATTATCGGGTGACAAGGTTTTAATCTGCGATAAATCTTCGTCGCTGAGGTAGCGAAAAGCATCATCCGCAGCTTGAAATATAGCGATCGCGGCTTTTGGATGGGACTGTTCCCACTCAGCAAAGCTGACAATTCTAGCTTTAGCGATTAATTCTTTAACGGTTTCGCTTAATTGAGTCATTGATTTAGGGGATGGGGGATGGGGAATGGGGCATTGGGCATTGTGCTGGAAGGGGGACAAATCAATTCAAAATTCACGCATTCAAAATTCAAACATTTTAGAACTTCTGCCTCCTGCCTCCTGCCTCCTGCCTTTGCCTCTTCTTTTCCAATGCCCTATGCCCAATGCCCTAAAATAAAGAATAGCTGTACCAAATGCACTTATGGAAATCCATAAAATCCAAGCAGAACTAAAGAACCCAGATTTTCACTATCGTTTGAAGGCGATCGCCGCCCTAAATGATTATGAATCAGAAGTTGCAGTTCCTCTGCTTACGAGCAAACTTCATGACTCAGAATTTTTGGTGCGTTCTTTTGTGGCTAGGGGATTGGGTAATCAACAATCAGCGGAATCTTTTGCAGCTTTGATGCAAATTATGAAATTTGATGATACTCCCAACGTGCGGGCTGAGGCGGCAAATTCTTTATCGCTATTTGGCAGAGTCGCAGTTTCTCATCTAGTTTTGGCATATTATCAGGATGACCACTGGCTAGTTAGACGGAGCATTTTGGCTGCGATCGCTGAAATGGATTGCCCTGAAGAACTATTTGATATATGCGTTCAGGGTTTAAAAGATGAAGATTTCACAGTTCAGGAATCTTCTGTTGATGCACTTGGCTTACTAGCTAATTCTAGCCAACATACTGCGGCATTATCCCAAATACTAACGTTGGTGAATGATGAATCTTGGCGGATGCGCGTGCGAGTTAGCTATGCTCTCAAACGATTTGATGAACCGGAAGCCAAAGCAGCCCTGAACCAACTCAGACAGGATAAAGATCACCGGGTTGTTGGCGCTGCTTTAGAAGACCTATTGCCACAATAGCGCTGTGGGTTTGTCTGCAATGCAATATTGTGATAAAACTTATTATATAAATAGTAAATATTTTATTTTACCTTAAATTTGACCAAAATATCCGGTTAATCTGCCAAAATCTGGAATAAAAGATCAACTTTTTCGAGATGAGGAGGCATTTGTGACTGATATACAAGCTGGTCAAATGACTTGGCGATTACCAGGTTCCTCAGAAATTGCCTTACATTTGCGGCATAATGCTTCGGAACCTTGGCGATCGTATAAAGAATTTCCCCAATATGTTCTACCCGATCCGCCTGGTTTTTCCGAAGGATACGCGACATTTTTAGCACTCCTGAAAAAGAACTGGCAGCCGTTGTAAACTCACTACAGAGCAACTGGTCAAACAATTTTGGATCGATTTATTTCGCTCACAAGGAGCGCGGCTTGCATCTAAAATCTAAAATTGGCACGGTCAAGCACTCAAACTTTCACGAGTTGTTTTGCGGGTATAGGCGTTCCAAACATCGAGTTCTGAATGTGGACGACTGGAAAGCATAGCTTTAGTTGCTTCTGTGAGTCCTTGAGCAAGAGTAAAATCTGCCCCAGCAATACTTTGAAGATGCTCCATCTCTGCATCACTGAGATCGGTTGCTCGCAGGTCTGTATCCCGCAAATCGGCTCCTGTCAATCGAGCATTCCGTAAGCAAGCCCCTGTCAAATAAGCTTTTGTTAGATCGGCACCACTCAAAGAAGCACCTTGCAAATTGGCTCCTGTCAAGTCAGCGCCACTCAGATAGGCTCCACGCAGATTAGCACCTTGTAAATCTGCATTTCGTAAAGAAGCTGTATTCAGAAAAGCACCATTGAGATTAGCACCCGGCCCTACCGCTCCCGAAGTTTTGTAGTTATATTCTTCGGGCCATTTCGTTTGTAAATCATAACGTGCTACTTGGAGTTTGGCTCCCTCCAAATTTGCGCCACTGAGATTTGCTTGTTGGAGGTCAGCACGGTTTAAATAGGCTCCCTGCAAATTAGCCCCACTCAAATCGGCTCCTTGCAAATTAGCGCCTCGCAAATCTGCCCCACTCAAATCGAGATTACTTAATAGCACTTCACTAAGGTCGGCTCCTAATAGATTGGCTTTACTCAAGTTAGCTTGTCGGAAATCGACTTCCTTGAGATTAAATTGGTACAAATCTATCGAATCCACAGGGATTCCGGCTTTCAGAGCTGTTAAGATTTCTGGAGTTGGACTGGGGCGTTCGGCAAAGCCGTTGCCGCAGGCATCGCTTGTAATAAGTTGAATTTCACTATTTGTCATCAGCTGATTAAAATATCACTTTTGGAGTTATTCTACACTTTAGCTAAACCGGGACTTCATCTCATCACTCAGTATTAATAACGCCAAAATTTGATAAAACGAGGTTTCAAAACAGATGCATATAATACCGCCTTTGACAATGATCGATTTCTTCCGTAAAAGTGAAGGTACATGGTTTACGGAACGCGCCGTTCATCATTTTGACTCGGCGGCGGATGAGTCGGGGGAGTCGAATTTGATTATAAAAGTCATGGAAAAGGACGATCCGAAAGTCCAAGAAGTTTGTAAAGCCCAAGGGATAGATCCTAATAAAGCAACAAGCGGTGCTAGCTTTGCATGGCAAGCTAACCTAGATACCAGACTACCGAATACCGATAATGCTGCAATTTTGGTTGATGTTCCCGACGAAACGAGGCGTTCTGGAAAACTGATTCGCAACCAAGGCTATGTTGAGAGCATTCCGGTTGTGAGCCGATATCGATTTGCTGATGATGGAGTGCTGACGATTGATACTGACTATGACAACAATCAAGGTCAGGAACGTTGTTGGTTTGTTACGGATGATTTTCGTGTCAGAGTCAGTACAGTACGAATGATGAACGGAATTAACTTGATGACTTATTGTTCGGAGCGTCGCTGTGTTTCCCAAGAAGTCTTGCAGCAAATGATCGGTCGCAATCATGCTAGGCGTTAGTGGGATTGGGGACTGGGGACTGGGGACTGGGGACTGGGAAATAATTTTCTTAATTCCCAATGCCCAATGCCCAATGCCCAATGCCCAATGCCCAATCCCCAATGCCCAATGCCCAATCCCCAATCCCCAATCCCCCATTAAGGAATGTTGCTTTGTTTCTCATAAATGAGACGTGCGCGATCGCCATAACTTATTTTCATGCAAGGGTTAACAAATCATGCTCCATGTATAAGCCTTTCCTGGAATTTTTAGAAAAAGAGCTATTTCAGCGATTTGATTTACAAAGTAGGGTCATTCCCCCTGGTTTGGAATTCAAAGTTAGCGATCGCGGCAGAAACCCAGCAACTATTCGCAGTTGGTGTTACCAATCTCAAGAGTTGCGGAAAATTCGCTATACCTACATTGATGCTGGAGAAAGCGCTCAAATTTTTAACAGCGTAATTTATCCCAGTCACCACTACGATTTACCTCTGTTAGGGATTGATTTTTTATCCTTTGGGAAAGTCAAAAATCTGATTGTGCTTGATTTCCAGCCTTTATTTCAGGATGAAGATTATCAAAAAAAATATATAGTTCCGCTAAAATCTCTCCACGATCGATACCCGGATTTGGCACAAAACTTAGAAATGAAGTTTTACGATGCCAACCAGTATTTTTCTAAATACCTATTGTTTGCCAAAACCGACCCGGAAACAGTGGCAACACGAGTCTTTGAAGCTTTTCAGGATTATTTAAACTTATATTGGCAAATGTTAGCTGATGCCAAACCGCTCCAAGACCCTGAAGATATCCAACGGATTGTCAAAGCCCAAAAAGACTATGACCAATATAGTGCAGACCGCGATCCAGCATCTGGTTTGTTTAGCAGTTACTTTGGTCATGAATGGGCAGAACGCTTTCTCCATGAATTCTTATTTGAAGATGCTGTTCCCCTAGCAGTCGGTGCCGGCAAAAGATAATTGGCATTGGGCATTGGGCATAGGGCATTGGGCATTGGGGATTATTAATTTTGAATTCGGAGCGAAGCAACGTGACGCTTTATCAGCCATTTCTCGATTATGCGATCGCCTATATGCGATCGCGTTTGGATTTACAGCCCTATCCTATCCCCACTGGATTTGAGTCCAAGAGTGCTGTTGTGGGTAAGGGAAAGAATCAGGAAGAAGTTGTCACCACTAGTTATGCCTTTCAAACTTCAAAATTGCGGCAAATTCGGGCAGCTCACGTACAAGGTGGCAATTCGCTGCAAGTGCTGAATTTTGTGATTTTTCCGCGCCTCAACTACGATTTACCCTTTTTTGGGGCAGATTTGGTGACATTGCCAGGAGGACATCTAATTGCTTTGGATATGCAGCCCCTATTTCGGGATGATTCAGCATATCAAGCAAAATATACTGAACCAATTTTGCCTATTTTCCACACCCACCAGCAACATCTATCCTGGGGAGGAGATTTTCCCGAAGAAGCACAGCCCTTTTTCTCTCCCGCTTTTCTGTGGACTCGTCCCCAAGAAACGGCTGTAGTAGAAACTCAGGTGTTTGCCGCTTTCAAAGACTATTTGAAAGCTTATCTCGATTTCGTAGAGCAGGCAGAACCCATAACAGATTCCCAAAATTTAGTAGCCATAGAACAAGCCCAACTGCGATACCTGCGATATCGGGCTGAAAAAGACCCAGCGCGAGGGATGTTTAAACGCTTTTATGGTGCCGAATGGACTGAAGAGTATATCCACGGCTTTTTATTTGACCTAGAGAGAAAATTAACAGCTATCAACTAAAAACTTTTTGACCTCACTCAGTGCTAAGTAGAGTGTCAATGAAGACTCGTTCAAGTCACGTTAAACTAGGAAAATAATCTAACTTATACCAATTCCAAAAATTTTGCAGCAGATACCCCACCTGCGCTGACGCACATCCTTACCAATGTATTGAGGACGATTGGGAATGGGTCTTATCTATATAATATATGTTGCATTCGTTTTGAAATTGGTATCAGCTGTACTTAAACTAGTTTGTCTTTATAATGGTTTCCACCTTTCCCAATCCCGCTTCTGTCGATCTATCTCGCATCCGACTTTCTATTCGCTCATTGCAACCGCAATTAATAGAGTGGCGGCGGCGATTGCATCAACAACCAGAGTTGGGTTTTCAAGAAAAACTGACTGCTGAGTTTATATCACAAAAGCTGCAAGAATGGGGAATTGAGCATCAAACTGGTATTGCCCATACTGGCATTGTTGCCACCATCAAAGGCAACAAACTTCCTGACTCGCGACTTCCGACTCCGCAAGTTTTAGCGATTCGCGCGGATATGGATGCTTTGCCAATCCAAGAACTCAATGAAGTGCCGTACAAATCGCAGCATAATGGAGTGATGCACGCTTGTGGACATGATGGACATACAGCGATCGCTTTAGGTACAGCTTATTATCTCCAGCAGCATCGCCAAGACTTCTCTGGTGTTGTAAAAATTATCTTTCAGCCAGCGGAAGAATCACCAGGAGGCGCAAAGCCGATGATTGAAGCTGGAGTTTTGAAAAATCCTGATGTTGACGCAATTATTGGTTTGCACTTGTGGAATAATTTGCCTTTAGGAACAGTGGGTGTACGTGCTGGCGCATTGATGGCAGCTGTGGAATGCTTTAACTGCACAATTTTGGGTAAAGGTGGACATGGCGCACTACCTCATCAAACTGTTGACTCCGTTGTTGTTGCTGCTCAAATCGTCAATGCTTTGCAAACCATTGTCGCTCGGAATGTTAATCCCATTGATTCAGCAGTAGTAACAGTGGGAGAACTTCACGCTGGAACCAAACGCAATGTCATTGCTGATACAGCGAGAATGAGTGCCACTGTCAGGTATTTTAATCCTAGTTTGAAAGGCTTTTTTAACCAGCGCGTCGAGCAAATTATTGCTGGAATTTGTCAGAGTCATGGTGCAAATTATGACTTAGAATATTGGTCACTTTATCCACCAGTAATTAATGATATTAAAATAGCAGAACTAGTGCGATCTGTAGCAGAACAAGTGGTAGAAACTCCTGTGGGTATCGTACCAGAATGCCAAACTATGGCTGCTGAAGATATGTCATTTTTCTTAGAAGAAGTTCCTGGTTGTTATTTCTTTCTGGGTTCTGCTAATCCCGCGAAAGACTTAGCATATCCTCATCATCATCCCCGGTTTGATTTTGACGAAACCGCCTTGTCAATGGGTGTGGAAATATTTGTTAGATGTGTGGAAAAGTACTTTGTTTCATGTCATTAGTCATTAGTAATTAGTCATTAGTCATTAGTCCGTTGTAGTCACAAATGACAAAGGACAAAGGACAAATGACCAAGGACGACCATAACAAAAATGTTCGCAATCTGATTTAGGATGGCTATATCTCTAATTCGTGACTATCGGTTTCTGTTTATTGCTAACTTCTAAAGGTAGGAAAATCGTCATCACTTCCCCATAGTGTGGACGCTGGCGCACAATTAGTTTGCCACCGATCGCCTGAAACAAATGCTTGGTTGCAGCGATATTCAAACTAATCGTGCCTGTTTCTGGTTGAAACATCAACAGTTGACCGAGAGCCTTGCGGATTGGTGGTGTTGCAGGTATGGCGGCTTTATTTGAATCTTTGCATCGGAATTGCGGCGATAATTGTAACTTCAGTTGATCTCCTGCGGGGATAACTTGTACTTGAATATGGCTGCCAGCAGGTAAGCTGCGAGTAAAATTTTCCATCAAACCAGTGAGAACCCGATCCAGCATGGTGGGATTGCTCACTACTGTTGGTAGTTGCTGGGGTAAAACAACATTCAAAGTTAAGTTACGGCGATGCGCTGCTTGTTCCCAACGGGGAATGCTCTGCTGCAACACTTGATCTAAAGACATCGGTGTGAGTTGAGTTTTTGACGATTTTGCTGAGGCAGTAGTTTCTAGTTCTGCGGCCTTAAACAGCAATTCCATACGGTCAATTTGCTCTGTACACTCGTGATCGATAATTTTTAAGCGATTAATCGCGCTAGCATCTAAGTCTCGCCGCTTCAACAGCAGACGAGTCATGGTGCGAATAGTTGTTAAAGGTGTACGGACTTCGTGAGCAAAAGCTTGGAGCAATTCTACATCAGGATTTGAGGATTGGACATTAGCCATCCCTTCGGCTTTGCTTAGGGCAACTGGGCATTCAGGATTGGGGAAAACTTTTCTCCCCTGCTCCCCTGCTCCTCTGCTCCCCCGGTTACTGAGCGCAGTCGAAGTATGCTCCCCTGCTTCTTCCCCAGTCCCTAGTAAAAAGTCTCTAGTCTCTTCTGGTTCTGTTAATTCCTGAAGTAATAACTGACTAAAGTGGATCATCATGCGGTAGTCTGGTGCTACCGGAGAATACTGTTCTACTAATGCGTCCAAGCGGGCGAAAAATTCTGGATTAGCCAGCATTACCCGTGCCCCTAGCGATCGCCAAGCCTGCTGCACTATCTCTGGCTCAAAAGAAAATGAAAAGGTTTTTTTGCCGTTTTTGTGGGTTGTTAAAACTAGTACTAATCTGAATTTATCTGTAAAAACCAAGCAAAATTGTTCTGCTCCGAGCGGATCGGCAGGTAGTAAAGGAAGTACCGATTCATTGGGAGCAATATCTTCATTGACAGACGCAATTGCACCTGGCATCTGAAATGGCATCAGCGCCAAAGGGTTAAATGGTTTTGCTGTAAAAGTTACTGTTTGTAAACTTTGAGTCAATTTTGGTTGACTAAACAAGGGTGCTGGTGCAGCTAAAACTAATCCTTGGGTTGTGTCAACTGAAGGGTCTGCTAAAGTATTTAATAGCAAATGTTCTGTCGCTGCGAGGCTGATACGCCACTGCTGCTCTGCTTTAGCAGGTGAACATTCTGCCACACTTGATTGATTTTGGGCCAAGATTTCGCTCAGGCTTGGCAATATCCATTGGTACACAGGCTTTCACCCCTTAATTCAAGAGCGACTAACAGCGTCTAGGTTAGACATTTCACTACTATCTAAGAGGTTATAGCTATTTGTATACTGATGACAGTGGTAGAACCGAACAATTCAGGGGCAATTACCCTCTAACTGCGATGTCTATGACGGGCTATGCTTACGCACTTAGAGGCTGAAAAACATTGGCATTGACTTTTACCGATAGGCGTGGCGATCGCCAATTAATAATTGTGCTGGTTTCCCTACTCGAATTGGGATTGTAATTACAAACTCTGCACCTTGTCCCGGTGATGAAATACATTGCAAAGATCCACCATGCTTGTCAGTAATTATCTGGTAACTTATTGATAGACCCATACCAGTTCCCTTCCCAACTGGTTTCGTGGTGAAAAAAGGGTCAAATAAACGCGACTGGATTTCTTCTGGAATTCCTACCCCATTATCAACAATCCGAATAATTACATTTTCATTTACCTGAAGAGAAGAAATGCGAATCAAGGGATTTGGACAAAGTTCTTTTTGGAAACAATCTTCTAAAGCATCGATCGCATTTGTCAAGATGTGCATAAATACCTGGTTCATTTGCCCTGCAAAACACTGGATTTGAGGTATTTCACCATATTCTTTAATCACTTTAATTTCAGGGCGATTATTTTGTAGTTTCAGACGGTGTTGCAAAATTAATAGAGTACTGTCGATTCCTTCATGGAGATCGGCCGTTTTGAACTCAGCTTCATCCAAACGAGAGAAAATTCGGAGACTGAGAACAATTTCCCGAATGCGTTTAGCCCCCATCTTCATTGAGGTTAACATCTTAGGCAAATCTTCTATTAGGTACTCAATATCTGCTTCTTCGTGAGCATTTTTAATTTCTGGCTCTGGGTTGGGATAATGATTTTGATAAAGCTTAATTAACAGCAGCAGTTGTTGAGTGTAATCATCAGTGTGTTGCAGATTGCCGTAGATAAAATTAACTGGATTGTTGATTTCATGGGCAACTCCTGCTACTAGTTGACCCAGACTCGACATTTTTTCAGATTGAATTAATTGGATTTGGGTTTTTTGCAGGTCTTTCAGAGCTTGCTGAAGTTCTGCTTCTGTCTGCTGACGCTCAACAATCTCGTCTCGTAATTGTTCGTTGGCATTGACCAATTCATCTCTGGAATGTTGCAGATCGTCCGCCATTTTGTTGAACGAGGTAGCTAACTCGCCAATCTCATCCTGGGAGCAAATATTAACTCTGGTATTCAGCTTACCTTCAGACAGATTTACCACAGCTTGCTGGAGTTGTTTAATCGGTTTTGAAATGCTTCTAGAGATCAAATAGCCTACTAATAGTGCGAGTATGCCACATGCCAAACTGATAACTGACGTGGCAACAATATTTTTATGGGCTGTTGCTAGGGCTGCTTCATAAAGCGGTGTATATTCCAGAATGACTGCACCAATTCTTTCACCCTTGCCAGTCTTAAAAGGAACAGCAATCAATCGAATCCCATTTGGGTACTCAGGACTGAACTCAATATATGTTCTTGGTATACCATCTTGAATAGTTTTACCAACTTCATTATTGCGATCGCGATCTAATCGCGTACCAATGTCTTCTGGAACTACATCTGCCAAAATGATTTTATTGCGGTCTACAATCTCCAGATCGCGCTGACGTCTCTTGTGTAGCGAGATAACATGCTCTTGCAATTCGGCTAACATCTTATCTCGCGATTCCATTTCGTGGTATTCATCAAGTTCATGACTTACGAAATATGCTACTAGTCCAGCAACTTCTTCAGCCTCTTGTTGAGCAATATACTTAGCTATTTTCAATTGTTGATGGGCATTAATCGCACCAGTAATTACTGAGAGAGTCGCTATTCCTAGAATTCCCGAAATTAATTTCTGACTAATTTTCATTCCTTGCTCGAAACCTCAAGTACTGGCTACTGCGCTAATTCAGTTCTAGGGAATTTGCGCTTTTCCTAAAATTCCCAGATGTGTGCCTGAAAGCTACAGAGTCAAGAGCCATTAGCCAAATCTTTAATCTGGTTCCTTTTTGATGATGTGGATTACCGATAGCGTACCCCTGCGGCGAAACGACGCGTAGCGTCTTTGACAGGAGAAGCGGGAACGCACTAAAGGTAGCCTTATCCAGTACAATCTTGTCACCTTCAGAACTATTAAAGTCAGTAATAGTATCAACACCAACAACAGTAGACATATCCGCAAATTAGCAAATGTATGCTAGGAATAGGTTTTAACCATTATTTGGGGCTGGCGATCGCTGACAATAGTTTGAGGATAGAATCAGGGTTTTAAGGCGAAGAGTCACATTTTTCTCAAAATTTTTATCCCAAATACAATTAAATATCTTTAATTTTAAATAGCTCTTTTTAACTATTAAAACATAATAAAAATACCTAGTTAATTCGTAGGTATTTCTATAGGCTGTTCTGCGCTATCTACAATTAATTTGTATTCTAATAAACCTCTTGCATAAGTCGAATAAACCCCCTTTATCCCCCCGATATATTGGCGGTAAACTTAAAATCTTGCCCCCTCCCCTTCACAAGGGGAGGGTTGGCAGGGTGGTTTCATACAACGAGAGAAAAACTAAAAATGGGTTTCAAAGCCTCTCTCCGCTTCGGGGAGAGGTTTGGAGAGGGGTCAAAATCTATCGTTATACATGAAAAATCAAGACTTATATATTTTTCTTTTTTCGTATGAAACCACCCTGCTTCACAAGGGGAGGTTGGGGAGGGGTGATTCAAGGATTTTTGCAAGAGGTCTAATAATGATTGGCACAGCCTCTCGTAGACATCGTATTTTTTAGGTAGATTAACAATAGACTATCTCAAGGGCACTTTATGACTTCTTTTGATTCAGCTAAAGATTTAATACTAGTTGCTGGTGCTACAGGTGGAGTCGGGCAATTAGTGGTAGGCAAGTTACTCGAAAAGGGTTTAAAAGTTCGCGTTCTGACACGCAATGCTGCAAAAGCTGAAGAGATGTTTAACCAGAGAGTGGAAATTGCCGTTGGTGACATTCGCCAGCCACCTACACTGCCAGCTGCAATGCCAGGTGTTACTCACATCATAAATTGTACTGGAACTACTGCCTTTCCCTCTGCGCGATGGGAGTTTGACGAAACCCCGAACTTGATTGAATGGGGAATTATTTTCTTTAATCCCAAATCTAGTGAAGCAAAAGCAAAGAATAGTCCGACAAAGATTGATGCTCAAGGTGTCAGCAATCTAGTAGCAGCAGCACCCCAGAATTTGAAGCGATTCGTTTTCGTCTCTTCTTGTGGAATTCTCCGTAAAAATCAGTTTCCTTTTAGTATTCTTAATAGTTTTGGCGTGTTGGATGCTAAACAAAAGGGTGAGGAGTCCATTATTAATTCAGGATTGCCCTACACCATTATTCGCCCAGGACGCCTTATTGACGGCCCCTATACCTCATACGACCTTAACACCCTCCTGAAGGCAAAAACTGGGGGTAAATACGGTGTGGTCATAGGCACTGGTGATACCCTTTCGGGTGATGCCAGCCGGATTGATGTTGCAAACGCTTGTGTAGAATGCCTTTTTCAGCCAAATAGCTCTAGGAAAATTTTTGAAATAGTCAACCAAGGACAAAGACCACCTGTGATTGCCTGGGAAACTCTTTTTTCTGGGCTTAAGTAACTACTGAGTCTTTAGTATTGAGTACTGAGTGTTGAGTGCTAAGTGCTAAGTGCTAAGTGCCAAGTGCTGAGTGCTGATGCTGAGTTATTATTCTCTTCCATGCCCCATGCCCCATCCCCAATCCCCAATGCTTCTGTACTTTATTGCCTCAAAAGACGGCAAACACCACTCAGACGTTACGGTTCACCCTAATTACTGAAAGTATTAATTCTTCTACATTAGACAGAGTGAAGACAAATTAATCCATGAACCAACTAAAAACAAAATTTAGTTAGTTTAACCGTCCCAAGTAAGGTTCGGGAAACCACCCTTCATGGACTGGCTACCACTAAGCTTCAGTATATATATCAGCATAGTCTGGAGTTTTAACCCCAGGAAAGCCAAATTAAAGGTATTCATGCTGAACTGGCTGATTTCTTGACCCTGTTGGTTCAAAATTTAGTGCTTTATATTCTCATTCATTCATTTGTAGTTATACGGAGCCAGCACCTAAAATGGCAAAAGTAGTTGGAATTGACTTAGGAACAACGAACTCCTGCGTGGCAGTGATGGAAGGTGGTAAACCCACAGTAATTGCTAATGCTGAAGGTTTTCGGACAACGCCATCAGTAGTCGCATTTGCGAAAAATGGCGACAACTTGGTTGGCCAAATCGCCAAACGCCAAGCGGTGATGAACCCCGAAAATACGTTTTACTCAGTCAAACGCTTTATCGGTCGCCGCTACGATGAAGTGGGTAACGAAGCTACAGAAGTTTCTTACAAAGTTCTTAGCAGCAACGGCAATGTCAAATTAGATTGTCCAATAGCTGGTAAACCGTTTGCTCCTGAAGAAATTTCTGCAAAAGTTCTTCGCAAATTAGTTGAAGATGCCAGCAAATACTTGGGTGAAACTGTAACCCAAGCTGTAATCACTGTTCCTGCATACTTCAACGACTCTCAGCGGCAAGCAACAAAAGACGCTGGTAAAATTGCCGGGATTGAAGTTCTGCGGATTATCAACGAGCCGACAGCTGCTTCTCTGGCTTATGGATTTGACAAGAAGAGTAACGAAACCATCCTAGTATTTGACCTTGGTGGTGGTACTTTCGACGTATCCGTGCTGGAAGTAGGAGACGGAGTTTTTGAAGTACTAGCTACATCTGGTGATACCCACCTTGGTGGTGACGACTTTGACAAAAAAATAGTTGATTTCTTAGCTGAGAAGTTCAAGAAAGCTGAAGGTATTGACCTACGGAAAGATAAACAAGCCTTACAACGTCTGACGGAAGCTGGAGAAAAAGCCAAAATTGAGCTTTCTAGCGTTACCCAAGCAGAAATCAACCTACCATTTATCACTGCAACCCAGGATGGGCCCAAGCACCTGGATACAACGCTGACTCGCGCCCAGTTTGAAGAACTTTGCTCTGACTTAATCGACCGTTGTCGTATTCCTGTAGAAAACGCCCTTCGGGATGCCAAGTTAAACAAAGGCGATATTGATGAAGTGGTGTTAGTTGGTGGTTCTACGCGGATTCCCGCAGTCCAACAGATTGTGAAGCAGGTATTGGGTAAAGACCCCAACCAAAGCGTGAACCCTGATGAAGTTGTAGCAGTTGGTGCAGCCATTCAAGCTGGAGTACTGGCTGGTGATGTAACTGGCATCTTGCTGTTAGACGTGACACCCCTATCTTTGGGTGTGGAAACATTGGGCGGTGTGATGACCAAAATTATCCCCCGCAACACCACAATCCCCACCAAGAAATCGGAAGTCTTCTCCACTGCTGTGGATGGACAAACCAACGTAGAAATTCACGTCCTCCAAGGTGAACGCGAATTCTCTAACGATAACAAGAGTTTGGGAACCTTCCGCCTTGATGGTATTCCTCCTGCACCACGTGGCGTTCCTCAAATTGAAGTGGTGTTCGATATTGACGCTAACGGTATCCTTAACGTCACCGCAAAAGACAAAGGTACTGGTAAAGAACAGTCCATCAGCATAACTGGCGCTTCCACCCTGGATAAAAATGACGTTGACCGGATGGTAAGAGAAGCTGAACAAAATGCTTCATCTGACAAAGAACGGCGTGAGAAGATTGAACGCAAGAACCAAGCCGATTCTTTGGCATACCAAGCTGAAAAGCAGTTACAAGAATTGGGCGATAAAGTTCCCGAAGCTGACAAGACTAAAGTCGAAGGTTTAGTGAAAGAACTGCGGGAAGCTGTTGCTAAAGAAGACGATGAGCAAATTAAAAAGCTCACCCCAGAATTGCAACAAGCGTTATTCGCTGTTGGTAGCAACATCTATCAACAAGCTGGTGCTAGTGCCAGTGCTGGCGCTGGTGCCGGTGCTACATCTGGTGGTGAACCTCAAGATAGTAGCAGTTCTTCTAGTTCTAGTAACGGCGACGATGTGATTGACGCTGATTTTACAGAGAGCAAATAATTCCTCTACTTTCTTTTGAGAAGATTGTTTTGTTCGACCTCATATTACCCACTCAGACAAATGCCTGAGTGGGGATTTTTTTTTAGGAGTTAAAGGTTAGAAGTTAGGAGTTAGGAGTTTGAAGTCTAGAGTTAGAGTAGAACTAATATTAGTAACTCTTGCTCTTAATTCTTAACTTTGTTCCTAACTCCTCACTCTCAATTCCTAACTCCCTTATGCCATATCCACAAGCACCTTGGACACTCCAAGGCTATGCCATCCAAACTTTGCATTTGGTAAATATTGACCAAGTGCGCCCTTTGATTCCCTCAGAGTTAGAAATTATTTCTGTATGGTCTGGTAAAACTCTCGCTAGCGTGTATTTATCTCATTATGGGTCAGGCTCAGTACTGGAGTATAGTGAGTTAATTGTTGTCCCAGCTTTGGTTAATTACCAAAGAAAAATCGGTGGTTGGATTTCCCACATTTATGTAGATAATGCTGATTCGGTGGCTGGCGGTCGAGAAATTTGGGGGCTACCAAAGGAACTAGCTAAGTTTACCTGGGAACAAGGAAAGCAAGTTACTGTGCATCAGGAAAACCGGAAGTTGTGTAGTCTTAAGTATAATCAACAAAGTTTGGCATGGAGACAGTGGTTAAGTGCCTCTAGTTTCAGCGTCAAGGGTAGTGATTTGCTGATGTTCACTGCTGAAGTTGAGTCTGTATTAGGTTTGATTGGTTCTAAGTTAGAAATCCCAGACGAAAGTCCTTTTTCTGGAATCGGTTTAGGTCAGCCTTGGTTAACTGTGCGGTATGAGCAGATGAATTTACGGGTTGATACGCCAAAAGTGGTAGGTCAATCAATTTTAAATTAATTTAAAGGTGTTTTATTTAACTCAAAATAAGACACCTTGAGCTTTCACTTTTTTTTGTAGATGTCGTCACAGAGATAGCGATCGCTCTCTGCTTTTGGGTTATTCTTCAGATAATCATGAGCCATATCACAACCGCGCTTGAGAAGTTGATTTAAGTCAAAATCCCAAACCAAAACACCATCAGAATCACCAGATGCAATACTTTTACCATCTGGGCTAAAACTGACATCACTGTTACCAAAGCGCTCATAAGTTGTCAGTAAAGTACCATCAATACTCCAGAGTTTCACTTTTGTCACACCAGCTGAGGCAATCATCTTGCCATCTGGGCTGAAACCGACTTTGGTAATAGGTTCATCACCATTTAAAGTGGCTGAACTTTTATTATTTTTGCTATCTAGACTCCAAAGTTTTATGGTGTTGTCTTGACTAGCAGAAGCAATGGTTTTACCATCTGGGCTGAAACTTACACTTGTTACCTTGTTACCATGCTCTTCAAAAGATTTAATTACTGTGCCATCGGGTTGCCAGACTTTAACAGTTTTGTCATCACTCGCTGAGGCAATTAGCTTACCATCTGGGCTAAAACTGACACTATTGACCTTGTTTTTATGCCCAGTGAAAGTGTAGACCAAAGTACCATCACGCCGCCAAAGTTTCACAGTATTGTCGTCACTTGCTGAAGCAATCATTCCACTCTTGGGACTGATACTCAAACTGTTTATCCAATTTTTATGCCCTGGTAAAGTCTTTAATAGTTGAGCTTCCTTGTCTGATTGATCAGGAAGCCGCCAGAGTTTTACTACGTCATCACTCCCAAAAATTGCTATTTTATTGCTATTAGGGATAGGCTCTATGCTTTCAACCCGATTACTTTTTACCTTGATAGTTTTTAACAGTTTTACTTTTGTCTTAGCGTTGCCATCAATTCCCCAGAATTGCACTTCATTCTTTTTAGTGCGGATAGCTAAGGTTTGACTATCTGAACTAAAACTCAAAAGGTATTGGTTGTTGCAGAAATTATCATCACCCGACTGCTCAATATTTTTATCTGGAAGACACTCGAAAGTTTTGAGGAAAGTACCGTCAATCCGCCACAATTCTACAGTTCCAAAATTTGTTGTAATAATTAAAATTTGACCATCTTGGCTGAACCTTAAATCTGATGAATTATTGCTTAAATTTAGTTTCTGACTTTTTAACTGAATAGTTCTAATTACTGTGCCATCACGCTTCCAAAGCTTTAACTTATCATTGCCCTCACTAGTAACCAAAGTTTGCCTATCAGGACTAAAACTCTTTATACGTTTATCAAAAGATGAGATAAGTGATCCATCACGCTTCCAAAAATATACTTTGTAATTATCATAATTATAACCAATAATTATCTGGCTATTAGGGGTAAAACCTAAGATTCCAATATAGCGGCTTTTTTCTTTATTCTGAAGCTTTGCGAGGAAAGTGCCATCCATGCGCCATAATTCTGGCGTCTCCTCAGCCCCATTTTGCACTCGATTGTTAATAGCTATTATCTCCCGATCAAAGCTAAAAATTACTGATATTTCCTGATCAGATTTCAGACTATTAATTAATTTTCCATCCTTTGCCAGAAATTTTATAGTATGATCGCTGTCCAAAATAGCCAATGTTTTGCTATTACGACTAAAACCAATATTTTGGATATCACCATTAAAGCTGGTAATAAGTGTTCCATTTCGACGCCAGAGTTTAATAATCTTATCTTCACTAGCTGTGACAATAGTTTCTCCATCTGGGCTAAAGTTAATCTGAGATACTTTATTCAGTCCATTAAGGCTGGTAATAAGTATTCCATCCTGTCGCCAGAGTTTGATAGTTTTATCTTCACTAGCTGTGGCAATAGTTTTTCCATTTGGACTGAAGCTAATCTGATATACCTTATCTTTGTGGCCTTGGAGAATTTTAATTAGCTTGCCATCAGTTGAGGATAGTTCTATAGTATTATCATTCCTTACTAGAGCAATTGTTCGTTTATCAGGGCTGAAACTGCCATCAAGAAATTTTTCATGGTAATTTTTGATAAAAGCACCATTCTTCTGCCAGAGTTGCAATGTGTTAACCTGACTGGTAGAAATTAATCTATGACTATCGGTACTAAAACTAATTTTTGATTTACTTTCTGGCAAGGTTGTCTTTAGAATGCCATCACGTTGCCAAAGTTTTACTTCTTTATTATTAATAGAGGCAACTATCTGACCATTCGGACTGAAACTGACTTCATTTACCTCATTAGACTCACTTTCATTAGAAGTTTGGAAATTTCTGCTTTCCAGACTCCAGAGTTTTATAGTTTTGTCCTCACTTCCAGAAGCGAGCATCTTACCATCAGGACTGAAGCTAAAACTAGTGACTGTATTTCTATGTCCTGAAAAATCAAAGTTAACTTTCTTTTCAGTGTCAATCTTTAAAATTGATGCGTTTAAAGTTTGTTCTGAGAAGGCAGCCGTGTAAATAGTCTGACCCTCACGGCTAAAAACTAGACTTTGACTACTAACAGACGACGGAACAAAAAACGACTTAAAAAAAGAGCCGTCAAGACGCCTTAGTATAATATCACCCCTATTTTCTGTAACAATAGTTTGACCATCGGGGCTAAAACTGACTCTATCACCTGCATCATTCAATGTTTTGATTGCTTTACCATCCATATTCCATAATTTAATCATCTTATCTTCTTCGCTAGCAGAAGCAATTATCTTGCCATCAGTGCTGAAGCTGACACTGCTAATCCTCTGCTTATGTCCCCTGAAAGTTTTGATTTCTGTACCGTCCAAATTCCAAAGTCTTAAAGTTTTGTCCTTACTTCCAGAAATCACTTTTTGACCATCGGGGCTGAAGCTAAAATTCGTAATCTCGTCTTCATGTCCTTTGAAGGTGGTAATTTCTTTATTTTCTAACCTCCACAATTTAAAAGTTTTATCTTCACTTGCAGTAAGTATGTTTTGACTGTTGGGACTGAAGCAAAGCCTAGTAATCTTCTTTTCGTGAGCTTTAAAATCTTTAATTTTTCTACCATCACGATTCCAAATTATCACCATGCCATCTGCACTACCAGAGGCTATTAGCTTACCGTCAGGACTAAAACTAACGCTCGTGACAGTATCACTATGTCCTTCTAAACTGTTACGCTCATTTATGGTATAAACTGCATCTTGTAATGCAGTCTTTACTTGCATTTCGGTTTCGGGTTTTACTCCAAGTGACCACCACTGTTGCAATCGTTTACCTGCTTTTATACTTTTGACCAGTGCCTCTAAATCTTGATTCGATTTTAGTAGCCCTTTTGCTTCTGTACTTATAGATATGAGTTGGGTATTATTCTGACTTATCAACACCACAGGTAAGAATATTGTTAATGCTCCAGCTATCGTTCCTAGTGATACTTTCCAAAGCAATCCGCGACGTGTTTCTCGTAGTTGCTGCTTCAGAACTTCATTCAGCTTTGCCTCTGTTAACTTTCGTTGTTCTCTCTCTTTTTCCAACTCAGCAATTAATCTAGCTGATTGTTGCTGGCGCACAAATGGCACTAAATAATCATGTACTAATTGATAGCGGTCAGCAGGTGATGCTGGCACTCTTAACACTAATCCTGATTTCACTAAAATTTCTAAAACTAAGTCGAGTTTTTCAGTTTTTACATCTAACTCTAATTCCAAATCAGCACGAGTTTTTAAAGGGCGGGTATTCTTTTCATCTGTGAGTAAATATAAAACTAGTTTGGCTATCTGTTCATTATCAGAACCGCAGTCTTGGACAATTTCTTCTAAAAATCGCCCAACAAAGTTTTCTTTAGGGCCATGTTGCTGATACTGTTCTAGCTTGGTTATTTTTTCTGTTTGTAATTGCGCTCCTACTACTTGCAACTCAATGGGACGTACCTCGCCTAAGTCCCTAGCTAAATCCTTCACCAATTCATCAATTAATGGTGCTTCTAAAACTGACTGGCTTTTTTGAGTTAAGTTTTGAATAATTAATTTAGCGTCTTCTAATGAAAAGTTATCCAAATGGTAGAGAATATCTTTATCTAAAATATTGTTACTGATAACATCAAATTTTGCCAGCCGATTATTGCATTCTAATAAATAATGTAGATAATCTTCGCGTAAAGACAAGATAACCTTTATATAAGGGATATCTAAGCAATCACGTAAAAATTCGTAAAATCTTCGTCTATTGCTTGGATCGTTATAAATGAAGAAAAATTCTTCAAATTGATCGAAGATTAAAACTGTCAGCAGGTTATAATCATCATGTTTTTCTAATTGCTTGAGAATAGACTTTTCCCCATCTGCTTCTTCTCTTAAGGGAGGAGAGTATTCATAGCTTCTGCCTTCATAAGGAATACGCGGTAAATCAGAAATAGCATCTCGTAAACGGTTGCCTAATTCGATAATCCAATCTGGATAAACTTGCTGTAAAACAGGCAAAACATCACGAACACCAATGGATCTCTGTTTCAATGCCGGGATTAATCCAGCCTGTAAAATTGAACTTTTACCAACACCTGATTGCCCATGAATAATTGTTAGTTTGCGGTCATGTTGACCCATGCGCTCAATCAGGCGATTAATATCTTGCTGTCTTCCAGAAGCAGCGATTTCTGTGGCTACTGTTTCTTGTTGTTCAACGGATGCTAAAGCTGGGTTATTTACTGTTTGTTGTGCTTGTAACCTACCTGCACCAATGAAAGCACGGAAACCATATTGCTGTTCAAGCGATCGCTGTTCTTGTTTAAGATGAAATGCAGTTCCATATTCACCTTTTTGAAAGTAGTTTGCTCGTAACTCTGCCAAAATCTGAATGTAAAGCTCTGGATCGTATTGTGCTTTGGTTTCTGTTCTGGCAGTTTCTAAGGTTTGCAGTGCTGCTTCTGGTTGATTGAGTGCAGATTGCGATCGCGCTAACGCAAACAAATACCAACCCTGATGATACGACCTTTCCCAATCTAAATCTGCTTTCATCTCCTCTGAGACGGGCGTAGATATATCTATTTGCACGCTATCCAGCAGAGAAAGCGCTTGTTCGGCTGTTTGCTTTGCCTCATTCCAAGCGGATTTAGCAATTAGCACCTCAGCTAGAAAGCTATAAGCTCTGGCTAGTTTAAACTGATTAGGATAGGTTTGATGCAACGCAATTGCTTTGTTAGCAACAGTCTCCAACTCTTCCCACTGTTGCAAATCTTGCAGTACAGAACCCAAAGCATTGATAAATTTTGCTACCAAATCTTGGCGATTAGCTTGCTCAAATACCTCAATACATTCCTGAAAATAATCTTTTGCAAAACCAATAGCACGATCGCGTTCGGGGTGATGTAAGACTGCATAGGTACGCCACCAAAGTCCTAGAGAGTAGAGTAAACAGGCGCGTCGTTCTAGGAAGCGGGGTGATGGAGAATCGTTGACAAAAAGTGCTAAACTACGCTCGTAATATTGCCCTGACAATTCCAGTGAACTAGAATTCGCCCGACCTAGCATAAATTCTAAACTCGCTTCCAGTTCTGGATTCAAACTCAAACGACGATTTTGTAAATCATGCCATGCTGACTCCAACTCAACTCGGCGTGGAGAGCCAACTTGTAAATTCAGCGCCGTACTATCGAGATATCTGCCTGCACCAGCGGCTAAAACTTTTTCAAAGACCTCATCAGCAGTTTGCTGGATAAAATCAATTAAATCATCAGTGGCGATCGCAAATTCAACGATAGTACTCCAACTGTGTAAATCTGGTGCTAATCGCATGAGTTTGTGCAGCACGTCATCCGTTACCCACAACACCAACGGGAAGTGAAAGTTTTTTCTAAACTCCTCCCTGACCTGATTTGCACCACTCAGCACTTGTTCTAGCTTGCTGACCGATTCTAAACCAGATACTACCAGCGCTTGGGGATGCTCAGAACCGAGTAAATTTTGGATAGTCTGGAAAAATGTTTTAATTGACTTATCCAAAACTATCTCCCGAATTTTCAAATCGCTCGACACTTGCAGACTTTGCACCAAACGCCTTCGCAAACTAGCTCCATTACAGAGTGCCAAAATCAGGGAAAATTCTTCTTGAGAAGTAGCGATTGCCCATGCTAATTCTTGTAAAGAATTTTCGTTGTTGATTGCGAGTGGCTGTGAATCGCTCATAACTAGACCTCGCTTATAGATGGGGAAAGTCGGAGCAGGAGGAGAATAATAACTCTTAACTCCTCACTCCTAACTTTTAACTCCTGACTTTTAACTCTTAACTTAAACCTGCAACCCTGGTGCTTCTGCCAAAATCGGATTAATTTCAAACCAAGACCCCTGAGTGTCTCGGTACTCATAGACGAACCGACTATGTACCAAAACTCGGTATCCATCATCGCCGCTTACCCATTTCCGCTGTTGTACTTGGCGCAACAAATTCCACTCATCATCTGTGATTGCTAAAGTCATTTGATTGCAGTAGGCTCTAATTACAGTTTCTAACCCCGCACGCGATAAAGGTAGTTTTCTTTCCTTTTTCATCCAATCGTTGAGCAGTCTGAGTAATTCGCGGACATGACCGCCACTAATGCGGCAGAGTCTTTCTAATGTTTCTGGAGTATCAAAAATCTCTGTAATCCAGCCGAGGCGCTCCTCTGGCTGATGATCGGGATAAGCTCTTGCTAGGATCATCTGTGCCAATAGTGCCATACCTTCAGCGCATTCACTGCCATCGCGTAATTGCACTGGCACCATCGGTAACACTTTTGGATAGACCATAAATCGTTGTGTTAACCTGCTCAAGTCGTTGGAAAACATCAACTCTAAAGGCATGGTGTAAACTACGTGGCACTTGAGTTGAGTTAATTGTTCTCCCCGGTCTACAAATAGATATTCCGGCTGGGGTCGTCCCCAAGACTTGTTAGCAGTCTCAACGCGATCGAGATTATCGACAATTACCACTAGTCCTTTTTTGCCGTGTTGCTTCAGTTTAACTATGGCAGGTTCGAGTAGTTCGTCATTAATTACATCTATAATGCCTTTTGTACGCGGCCCTAAGTATTCTCTTAACTTATTGCGAAGTTCAGGGCTATTTTTGGTTTTGGCTGTAATTTTGCCAATGCCTAGCGCCACCACTGATACTCCTTCTTTCTCATTGGCTGTCAGTTCTCCAATACCTGGAATTTTCGCTTCGGCAGCAAACTTGCCTTCAGTACTCGCAGAAACTTTACCAATGCCAGGAAGCGATGCTTCGGCAGAAACTTCAACCTCTGTCATCAACAGTTTAGCGGCTCCTTGAAGTATTCTCTTCAGACCTTGGGGTTCAGGAATTTCCAGTTTTTCTAAGCTATCGAGACTTTCACTAACTCGGCGAGCTACGCTCAATAAAATATCACTGATATCGACATCACCCATTTCCATGTCTTGACTGGACTCAAAATACACCACATGGAAGTCTGATTGCTCTAACTCTGCTTTGAGTCTGAGCAATTCTGTAGATTTGCCGCAGCCTATGTGTCCTGTAAATAATTCGCAGGTAGTCCCTTCAGGTGAGAAAAATGTAATATTCTCCCTCAACTCCTCAATAATCCTGCCACCGCGCACTGAGGAAAAATCAATATAGTACTTTCGATCCTCAGCATTTTCGACAGCCAAGGTCTTGCTAGGGTTGCAAGCCTGATAAAACTTTTGTAAATCCAGTTTCATTAGCTACGTCACAACAAGGCTTTTCTTTATTGTCAACACAAACTCTGTTACATATTCCGCAAAATTAAGTCATTTTTGTAGTAAATGTGAGTTTTTGACTATCTATCCTCTAACTTCCCAACATCTGCAAGTTATGTAAAGTGGCATAAAGCCCTCCTTGTTGCAGTAGTTGCTCGTGACTTCCCTGTTCGATTAATTCGCCACGCTTGAGAACAAAAATCCGGTCTACGTTGCGAATCGTAGACAAGCGGTGAGCGATAATAATGGCGGTACGTCTAAGCAAAAGCTGGTTTAATGCCTGTTGAACTGAAGCTTCTGTACCAACATCCAAACTAGCGGTAGCCTCATCTAGTACCAAAATTTGCGGATTGCGAATGGCAGCCCGCGCAAAGGCTAAAAGTTGCTTTTGACCGCTAGAAATATTTGTGCCCCGTTCTCGAAGTTGAGTATCATAACCTTGGGGTAATTCTTCTATAAACTGGGCAATGTTGGTTTCTTCGGCTGCTTGTTGAATCTGCTCAATGGTGTAGCCATCTCCTAAAGAGATGTTGCTTTTAACATCGCCAGCAAACAAAAACCCTTCTTGTAAAATTACTGCCATGTAACGCCGCAGTTCTGCTTGGGGTACTTCCCGAATATCTACCCCATCTATGAGAATGCGTCCTTGGGTGGGTTCGTAAAGGCGGCATAAAAGACGGATAATCGAAGTTTTACCCGCACCTGTAGGGCCGACTAATGCCACTTTTTCACCAGGATGAATGGTAAAATCTAAGTCTTTAATTACGTAATCATCATTTTTATAAGCAAACCAGACACGATCGAAGCGAATCTCTCCCAGTTCTGGGGGGGAAGTGAGGTCTGGGGATTCTAGATTAGCTACGATCTCATCTATGTAGCCAAATTTCGCATCAAATATTGAGAAGCGGACATTGGCGCGATCGCGAATTTCTATCGGTTCATCTAATATATCGCCTACGCGTTCAATGGCAGTAAAACCAGCTTGAATTACTGTAAATTTTTCCGCAAAAGCCCTTAAAGGGTCAAATAATCGCTGGGCATACAATACAAATGTCGATAAAGTCCCGAAAGTCAAGGTTTTTTCCAACAGCAACCAACCACCCACGCATAAAACACCTGCGATCGCAATCAGTCCAATCCATTCTAAGGTTGCTGAAACAAATGAATCATAAAAGATGGTTTTATCCATTTGCTGAGTGTAGTTCCTGTTCGTAGCACGAAACAATTCGGCATTAAATTTTTCTCTACGGAACAACTGCACGACGTTAATACCAAGCACATTTTCTTGTAGCTGTGAATTTAGGATCGAAAGTTCTTCTCGTCCTTTGTAATTGGCTTTGCGGTATTGTTTTTGAATGTAAACAATTACCCAGCTAGTTGGTAACAGCATCAATAACAGCAAGCAAGAAAGTTGCCACTGGATGGAAAACATTAAACCCAAAGTCACCAGCATTAAAAACAAATCGGATATGATGCCAATTGCCCCAGTCGAAAAGACATCGCCTAACACTTCCACATCGCTGGTGATTCTGGTAATTAATTTACCTACGGGTGTGCGGTCAAAAAAGCGCACTGCTAGAGATGTTACATGCTGAAATAAGTCTTGGCGAATTGCTGCGGTGATTTGTTGCCCTAGCTTTTGGACTATATAACCTTGAAAACCTGTCAACATCACTTGGATGGCGATCGCAATTACCAATAATCCCTCTAGGATATTTAGCCCTTGCGAGAAGGGACGATTCCTGAAAAGTTCGTAAGTGCTTGGTTCGTGACGAATCAGAGAGATTACTTGCCCAATCAAGAAAGGTTGTACGGCATTAGCTAGTGCGATCGGTATGAGTAGGCACATCGACAGCGCCAATAGCCGTCCGTTACGACGGGCATAAGGCACCAAACGCAAAAATAACCGCCAGTCATTTTCACGCCGACGATCTGGGGTATAAGATTTTTTCAGAGATTGGTAGATGCTCATAGTAAGAGCATTATATTAATGTTTGGAAAAAAACACGCTTGTTTAAAGTAGCGTTTATTTTTCTACTCTGATACCATGCCTGAGATAGAGACTGCAAGACTACTACTAAGATCCGGATATTCCTCAAGATTTGGATGATTTCCTTTACATTTTGCAATCTTAAAACTATCAGTCTTCTACCCAGAAATGTTGCCACTGTTTAATTTAATTTGGCGATTCAAAACGATTTACAATCGCAGCTAGCTAAATCATTGGCGAACCAACTGCGAAACATCAGGGGCGTTGCAGAGAAAGCGGGATGATTTTGCTAGTTTTGTGGGATGGGCCGAAAAGCCCGTCCCTTGTATTTCAGGGCGCTCGTGTCGCCCACCCTACAAGAATCATCCCTTGATTCAGCAACGCCACATCAGGACTTTCAAGGGGTGGAAGTCTTCAGGGTGCATTGCTATCATTGGTGTCAACTTAAGCCGAAAACTATATCGGACAAGCGTTTTACAAATCCCTTACACCCTCATTCCCTAACCCCTTCTCCCAAGGGAGAAGGGGAATTGAATGTCTAGCTCTCCTCTCACGGATGGGAGAGGGGCTGGGGGTGAAGGCAAAACGTTGTTACCAAGCGGGTTGAGCGTTAAGTAGACACCTATGAGAAGTGCGCCCCTACAGTATTTGTATTAATTGCTTCATAAATATTCCTGTAAGTATGGAATAATAGCATACTTATCTGTTTACGTCTTATATCTAAAGATAGAAGATTGAGGTTAAAATTTGGGAAACCTAAGAGGGGTTCATTCCCAAGAGATGTTCTACCTACTTATCGCAGAATGCAACTGAGGTCAGATGACGCAACCTTTAAATCAAGTCAAAGAATGGGAACAACGTCGTGATGAAGCAAACCGCTACTACCAACGGGGCAAATTTCAAGAGTCTCTCGATCTTGCAACCAAAAATTTACACTTGGCCAGAGCAATTCCAGACCGAGCCAGAGAAGGTTATACATTAAACGACCTCGGTTTAGCTCACCTCAGTTGCTGGCAACCTCAAAGAGCATTAGAGCGTTTTCATCAGGCGCTTTCGGTTGCTATTGAAATTGGCAACACGGCAGCACAAGCAACTGCACTTAGCAATCTGGGTTCTACCTACAGCCGTCTTGGACGCTTTTCGCAAGCGTTGGAATATTTTGACAAAGCACTACCAATCTTTAGGCGATCGCAAGATACTCAAAGTGAAGTTTCTACTCTTAATGATGTCGCGCTAATTTATACCCGCTTAGGAGAACCGAAACGCGCACTGTTGCTACAACACCAAATTTTGAGGATGCGGCGATTGTTAGGTGACTTTTCTGGCGAAGCAACAACGCTCAATGGTATTGGATTTGCCTACAATGTCTTAGGCAAGTTTGAGCAAGCGCTAGAATTTTTTCAAGCAGCACTGCCAATTCAACGAGCCGTGAAAAATCTGCTTCAAGAAGCAACCACCTTGAACAATATTGCTTCTGTCTATCATGATTTAGGAAAACCGAAACAAGCGCTATTGCTCTACTATCAAGTTCTTTTGACACGTCAAGCAATTAGCGATCGCGCAGGCGTTGCAACAACCCTTCATAACATTGGTTTTACCTACAGCACCCTGGCAGAGCATCGCCAAGCCATGAAGTTCTATAAGCAAGCCATTGGGATTTATCAAGAACTGGGCGATAATCTTGGAGAAATTTCAACTTTGCTGAATATGGGAAGCGTTTACGCCACCACAAAACGCAAAAAAATGGCGCGATCGTGCTATCAAAATGCCCAAGAGTTAGCAGAGCAAATTGAATATCAGCCACTTTTAGAAAAAGTACAGCAGTTCATAGATTCTCTGTAGCTTCCAGTTCCCCTTCTCCCAAAATGGGAGAAGGGGTTAGGGGATGAGGGCAACCCTACTAGTGAAATTAAATATGCGTTATGCAGAACCCTTGTAGAGACGTAGCACTTGCTACGTCTCTAAATTCTTTTTTACCCTAGCTACAATACCAAAGTTGTAGCTAGAACAAGGACATCTATGAAAGCTTATGAAATTCAAAGCAACGCCGGGATTGATGCCTTGGCATTAGTCGATCGCCCCCAAGCAAAACCCGCAGCTGGACAAGTTCTGATTCAAGTGAAGGCAACATCCTTAAATTACCGCGATCTGCTTGTGATTGAAGGAGCTTACGGTTCTGGACAGAAATATCCGTTAATTCCCATGTCGGACGGTGCGGGAGAAGTTGTAGCGGTGGGGGAAGGTGTGACACGGGTGAAAATAGGCGATCGCGTCGCTGGTATTTTCTTCCAAGACTGGATTTATAGCTCTTTAACCAAAGAGAAAATGAAATCCGATCTTGGAGGCGGTATCGATGGAATGCTAGCCGAGTATGTCGTATTACACCAAGATGGTTTAGTGATATTACCTGACCACCTATCCTACATTGAAGGTGCAACTTTACCCTGTGCAGCAGTCACAGCTTGGCACGGACTAGTGACAAAAGGCAATATTGGTGCAGGTGATAGTGTTTTATTACTTGGTACTGGAGGAGTTTCAATTTTTGCTCTCCAGTTTGCCAAGATACATGGTGCTAGAGCGATTATTACTTCTAGCAGTGATGAAAAGTTAGCACGAGCGAAACAGCTTGGTGCTGACGAGACAATCAACTACAAAACAACACCAGATTGGGAAAAGCAAGTTTATCAATTAACCAATCGCACAGGTGTAGATCATGTAGTTGAGGTAGGCGGTGCAGGTACTCTGCCAAAATCACTACAAGCAGTCCGCATTGGGGGACGTATTAGCTTGATTGGCGTATTGTCAGGCAGAGGAAATGAGATTGACCCGATGCCAATACTTTTTAAAAGCTTAACAGTTCAAGGAATTTATGTTGGCAGTCGGGAAATGTTTGAAGCGATGAATCAGGCGCTGCAACAGCATCAAATCAAACCAGTTATCGATCGAGTTTTTCCCTTCAATGAAGCACGAGAGGCTTATCATTACCTCAAAAGTGCGGCTCACTTCGGTAAAGTTGTAATTCGTAATTCGTAATTCGTAATTCGTAATTTTCAAGAGTTTAATTCTATGTTTCAAGTGGGGTTTGAATTCCCAGTTGAAACATAGTTATACCAATAGACCATTTGTAGAGACGCGATTCATGAGCCAGCGCGTTGCGGGGGTTCCCACCGTTGTAGCGACTGGCGTCGCGTCTT
>NZ_JAVRCC020000039.1:0-69028 GCF_034530975.2 Nostoc sp. DedQUE07
AGTGCGCGAAACACCGAAACGTCTTGGCGGAAATTAATTCCGAGAAGGCAGAAGTGCAATCGCTCGATACTATAAAATGGGGTTCCCGAAAATTTAGACTTTCGACAAATTGTGTTACGAGTGCGATGTTGTCGTTAAAAAACTCCATAGCCCGTATATTCCCGCATTTCAGGAGATTGAAATCCTAAAACAATATCATCTTTTGGAACCCCTCGCTCTACAAGTTCTTGAGCCACTCTCATTTCCGTCATATTCTGCTCAATCGAAATTTTTCCCTGTTTAATATCCAAATGTAAAACACAATCATAGACTCGCCGATGACCATCCCATCCCACATTCATAACCATGTAATGGTCTTGTTTTGTATCAAAAACGGTGTAACAATCAATCTGACCATTTGCGATGGGGATAGCAGCATAAGCTGTCAACAAGGACTGAATGATATGGCGATTAGACTTTAGGATATCCATTGTACAATTACCTCTTGAATTGGGTCATAAATAATTTGTTTAATCTGATATCTGTCTATAGATATTTGGGCAAATTCCCGCTTAAAAAAAGCTTCATAAACACCTATAGGCACTGCCAAATAGAGAATGCGAGTTGGATCGCTGATTTCTAAGGCAAGCCGATAATTCAAAAACTGTCCTAACGCAGCATGATAATCTGTTAGTGGTAAATCACTCAGGAACGTTTTAATCTCAACTGCAATTTTTTCTTCACCCCGCTCTGCCGCTAACAGTTGTTCTGCACCTAAATCTATTTCAAACTTAGTTCCGCCAACTTCCAGTCGCAGAGGATCATCGGTTATCTTCCACTGCTCTTTTCTAAAGCAATTCTAACCACAGCATGAAATTTATCTTTAGCTGGCATCGTGAACTTTTTCTGATTTACTTAACATTTTAGTGCGATCGCCAATCTTATCGGTTGGGTTGAGTGCGATCGCCCGATACCATAGAATCAGGTTCCCGAAAATTTATACTTTCGATAAATTGTGTTACAAGTGCGATCGCAGTACTCTAGATATTATTAACAGTAAAATATTCATCTAGCTACTGCTTGGGCAATCTGGAGAAGAAAATGAGAGAACATGTCAGTCGGCAGAAAAAAACTACTACAGGCTTCTCAATTCCATCCCTGAAACAACCGATACGCGGCTTTGGTTTGGAGTCGTCGGCAATTTCACGCCAAGCAATTCCTAAAATACAACCACTCCATAAACCAGTTACTCACGATATCAGTCGCATACCACTGCGTACCCAAGCAAAACTCTCAATTAGCCAGCCTGGAGACAAATACGAACAGGAAGCTGATAGCGTTGCACAGCAAATAATGCAAACAATGGCGCAACCTGTAAATCGCCAGTCTATCCAACGAGAAACATTGCCAGAAGATGAAGAAGAATTGCAGATGAAACCTCTGGCAAATTCCATCACTCCTTTGGTGCAACGAGAAGAAGCGCCAGAGGATGAGGAAGAATTGCAGATGAAACCTCTGGACAATACACTGCAACGAGAAGAAGTGCCAGAGGATGAGGAAGAATTGCAAATGAAATCTCTGGACAATGGCACGCTGCAACGAGAAGAAGTGCCAGAGGATGAGGAAGAATTGCAAATGAAATCTCTGGACAATAGCACACTGCAACGAGAAGAAGTGCCAGAAGATGAGGAAGAATTACAGATGAAGCCGATGGTGCAGCGTCAGGCTAATGCTGGGATGGTTGGTGCGCCAGACCTGGAAGCGTCCATTAACCAAGCTAGGGGTGGTGGAGTGGCGATCGCAGACAATATCCGCAAACCGATGGAGGTGGCATTTGGCGCAGATTTCAGTAGGGTGAAGGTTCACACAGATGGTCAATCTGACCAGTTGAATCGGTCAATTCAGGCGCGTGCTTTTACGACGGGACAGGATGTGTTCTTTCGTTCGGGAGAATATAATCCTGGGAGTCGGGGAGGACAGGAGTTGTTGGCGCATGAGTTGACCCATGTTGTGCAGCAAAATGGGGGAGTATTAGATACCGCAAATGTGCAGCGAGTGTGGGGGAGTGGACTACCTGCTAGTGTAAAAGCACCCCCTACAGAAGACCAAAAAGCCAAGGCAAATGCCGAAGAGCAGGAGAAAAAAAAAGCCCAAGAGCAGGAGCAGCATCAACAAGAAGTACAGAGTTTCATCAATAAAATTGAAGACTTTATACTAAAGGATGATGGAACAGCTGATGGGACAAAGACGGGAAGATGGAATTATTTTCCAACCTTTAAGATTCCACAGAAAATTTGCGATGACGTGATTAACGTATGGAGGGGAAAAAGCGGACAGAACTACCATGTGCTTGACAGTCACAGAAATAATGAGGGTTATATAAATTTTTTAAGGAAAGATCCCAAAAAATCATCTTCTACAAAATCTGTAAACGCGAATATCCATGTATACATATCCAATTAACACCTAACCTTCACTGAATTGTATTGCCTCTAATTCTTCCCTTACAGATAAAGGCTGATACCCCAATGCAAAAGCTTTGGAACTATCCAAAGAAACATCAGTTGGTCTAGGTGCTGCCATTTTCACATCTTGTTGGCGGCAGGTTTTAAGTCTAGTGGCGGGAAGTTGCAATACTTCTACTAATATCTGTCCAAAATCATAACGTGAAATCCGCTCTTTGCCACCTAAATGAATGATGCCATTAACTTTTTCTAATGCTAGTAAGAGTCCTTTGGCGGCAGTTGTTCCACTTACTGGGGTGCGAAATTCATCAATAAATAAATTTAGTTCTTTTTCGGCTTGTAAAGTTTGAATAAATGGCTGAATAAAGCTTTTCGCTGTGGGTGTTGCTGCACCAAACATCAACGGCATTCGACACACTGCGGTCATGGGATACCTTTCTAGCATATCTGCTTCTGCGATCGCCTTTTGCTCGCCGTAAAGATTGACAGGACACACGGCATCTGTTTCTCGATATGGAGCATTTAAACCATCAAAAACTAAGTCGGTTGAAGTAAAAGCACAAGGAATAGAATTATCCGCGCAAAGTCCGGCAATATTGCAGGATGCTGTGACGTTAATTGCGTGCGATTCTTCAGGGTGGGTTTGACAAAAATTTGGTTGTGAATGTGCAGCAGTATGAATAACTGCTTCTGGTTTGACATCATTAAATATACGTTTCAATTCCTGAAAATTTGTTAAGTTTGCTTGTAAAATTTTCATACCAGGAATCTCTAAAGGATGGGATAAATAAGTGCCATAAATATCCCATTCTTGTTTTGCAAGCTGGCAAAGATGCCATCCTAAAAAACCGCTTGCCCCAGTGATTAACAATTTTTTCATGTATAATCGTAAACCGCTCAAGAAAAAATCCTTGTTACAGCAGGCTTATATTTTACACTGAGTAGTGGCGCATCAATTACTATTGCAGTAATTCCTGAAACTGCTTTTCACTACGCACTTTGCTAAAGTCTGGGTCAGTTTTTGCTAATTTCTTGTATTTATTAGGAACAAGCTTGATTGCTTTGTCTAGGTTCTCAATTGCTAATTCTAGATTGCTTTGTAAAGCATAAGAGCAAGCTTTGTTGTAATACGCTTGGTGCAAATCTTGCTTGATAGCGATCGCTCTATTATAAGATGCGATCGCATCTTGGTAGCGGTGCAGCTTTGTCAGAGCTATACCTCGGTTAATTAAAGCTTCATATTTGTCGGGTTTGATGGCGATCGCTTTGTTGTAAGATGTGACAGCATCTTTGTAGCGTTGCAACGATGTTAAGGCGATGCCACGATTATACCAAGCTTCATATTTGTCGGCTTTGATGGCGATCGCTCTATTATAAGATCCAAGAGCGTCTTGGTAGCGTTGCAATGATGTTAAGGCGATGCCACGGTTAATCAAGGCTTCAGGACTCTCAGCTTTGATGGCGATCGCTTTATCATAAGCTTTTATGGCATCTTCATAATTTTGTCTATCTAATAAATTATTACCTTGATGAAAGTAATCTTCTGCTTTTTGGGTAGCCTTCGCTTCTATGAAAAGTTGGGTTACATTGCTTTCTTGGACAACCTGTGTAGTATTTTCTACCGATGAGTTTCCCCCACCACTACAGCCAAATGTCAAGAAAGCTATCAAGCCAGATGCAACAAAGCAGTGCCGAAAAACCATGCTGTACCTACAAAAATTATTAGATAATGTTCAAATTTGTTAGTTTTTTGAGTATTATCAAAATACACTAGTTTTTACCCATTAATTTACTTATATTTATTTTGCCAGAAAATTTTATTGACGATGCATAAAACTTTATCAAAATCAAGCGTGTGTAATAATATCATATTAAGTACACATAAAGCAATCGCTTAGAACCTGCTTTACTCAAAAAACAATTTATTTGTGCTGCTATATATATTGCGTAGCTGTGACTCGTCGTAAACATCGCATTTGTGTAGTAATTCATCCTGATGAGAAGCTTCTTCAAACCGCCAATGCCGACGGTATAAATCAGCCAGGATCGCAGAGGTGAAGACAGAAGTAATATCAGAATAGTTAGTTTTTCCAACCTCTATCTCTATTAATTACTTTTATTTTATGCTTAAAAATAAAATTCAAAGTAAGCTCTAGATATTGATAAATCGTAGAAATAATTTATATTAAATATATGGCAATTTAAAGTTTTAATATTACTTAAAAACTTATTATCGGGAAAAATTCTCATAAAAATTGCTAGTGCATTCATAATGCCATGAAATAATTTTTGGCATTAAAATTGTATATTTTGTATTCATCATTTTTATTTAGGATATAAAAGTATGTCTCTTTTCTCCCCTGATGGTCGGACAAAAGTTAGCAACACGACAACTTCTCCATTTAGTGCTGTAGGAAAGATGAGAATAAGTTGGAAAGGCCCAGATGGGGTTATTAATACTGCTGATGATATTATCATTAACGGTTCTGGCGCCATGATTGATTCCTACCACTTTTTAACAGCAGGACATTGTGTATATGATACGAGATATGGAGGTTGGGCAGATAAAATTGAGGTGATGCTTGGTTCTAAAGGAAATATCATTGCTGGTACAAACCGGGCTGATTATGAATATTATAGTGAAGCAAAATCTGTTTATACACGTTCTTTTGATGGATGGACTCAAGGAGATCAAACTAAAAGCGAAACTTTTCAATACGATATAGGATTGGTTACTCTTGACCGCAATATTGGAAACTTCACTGGCTGGTTTAACTATGGATATGACGATAATCTCAGCAGTGGAACTTTAATGAATGTCACTGGATACCCTTCTGATAAATTTGATTCCAATAGCGATGGGAAATTTGACAACTATGATATGTGGACTCAGAGTGGAAAAATCACAAGTACAACTGACTCGATCTTGCGTAGTAATGAGCTAGATATCCTACCTGGAAATAGTGGAGGCCCTCTCTGGCTTAATAATTCCAACACAAATAAACCAACTATTTATGGAGTAGCTTCAAATGAGACAACCAGCAACAAAACTCCGCTTTACAATGAGTTCGCCCGAATTACAAGCACTCGATATAATGAGATTCAAAACTGGATCGACCAAGACAATACCGCGCGCCAACCCACTGACAAAGCTGATTTAGTAGATTCTGATGTGTGGTTTAACACCACTCTTGGAAGTTTTAATAATAAAACTATCAAATATGGGGAAAATTTCAGCATCACAGTCTATCCTCGCAACAATGGTACAGCCGCGACAGACACTTTCTCGGTTTCTTTTTATGCTTCCACTGATACCAATATCACTGATAATATTGGTTCTCATTACTTAATTGGTAATACAACTATTTCTTCGATTAATCCATTCAATTCGGGAACAGCGACTTGGAGCGGTGCGTTTCCTAATATCCCAATTGGAAATTACTATGTTATTTCATTTCTAGATCCAACTAATTCAATCCAAGAGTTTGATGAAAGTCTAAGCAGCAACCAAAAGGTATTTAAAACTTTACTCACTGTTACCAATAGTACGCCTACTTCGCCAGATATGACCGTTTCATCAACCGTTAGCTCTCCTTTATCAGCCAATGAAGAAAATCTTACCTTAACAGGTGCAGATGATATTAATGGGACTGGTAATACTAGTAATAACAATCTAAATGGTGGAAATGGCAATGACATCCTTATAGGGGGAAGTGGTAATGATACTTTCGTTGGAGGTTTAGGTAACGATACACTAACGGGAGGAACTGGATCTGATGTTTTTACTATTAATACCCCTGCTGAGGGTATTCATAACATTACAGGTTTTTCGTCCTTAGATGACACAATTTATGTTTCTAAAATCGGGTTTGGAGGTGGACTTAGTGAGGGTATACTTCAAGCCACGCAATTTTTTATCGGTTCAGTAGCAGAAGATAGTAGCGATCGCTTTATCTACAACAATAATACAGGAGGTTTATTCTTTGATGCTGATGGTACAGGCTCATTTAGTCAAATCCAAGTTGCTCAACTAGCAATAGGTCTAGCTATGACTAATACAAATATTTTCGTGATTGCCTAATAAGTAAAGACGCGATAAATCGCGTCTTTACATAAGGGTTTTGGGTTTATCTAAACTGTATTACTCTATTTTCTCTGTGCAAGGCTTAACTAATGCCAAACACTGACTCGACAGTTGACTTAATCGAATCCCGCGCATCTTTCAAAGTTTGGCTAATGGGATGTTTTGCTTGCAAAAATGCGCGCGCACAATTGCGTCCCGGCATTCCCGAAATTGAACCACCTGGATGAGTCCCTGCACCAGTCAAAAATAGATTATCAATTGGCGTTTTGTAGTTCGCTATTTCTGGCAAGGGACGGAAGAATACCATCTGATCTAGGGTCATGTCAACATGGTAATAATTCCCTTTGTACGCACCTAATCTTTCTCCTAGTTCGGCTGGACTTTCTACCCGACGGGCGATAGTTGCATTCTTGACATTGGGTGCATAGTCTGCCAATTTATCAATCACCCGATCTGCAACTTTGTTTTTCAATTCATCCGTCCAACCAGTACCTTTTAAACCAGTGCCTTCTGCACCAGCAATTTGATAAGGAGCAAAAAACTCAATCCATAGAGTGTGCTTACCTGGTGGTGCTAATGTGGGGTCTAAATAGCTAGGCATCACCAAGTACATTGATGGGTCAGCATCAGGAATTTCTCCCAAAGTACATTTACTATGAGCCTGTTCTACATGAGCCACAGAATCAGCAATCAAAATAGAACCAACCAGATATTCATCTTTGTGAGCGTGGTGAGGAAAGTGGAGTGGTTCGTCTAAAGCCAAATCTATTTTGAGGATGGTTTCGTTGTTGTTAACGATGCGGCGTTCTAATCTTTCCCATAAATTTGGGTCGGCTCCATCAATATCGCTTTTATCTGTCATTTGTAAGAACAACCGCTTGGCATCAATATTAGAAATAACCCCGTATTTAGCGCGATATTCTTTTCCACCAGCAACCCGCACACCTACAGCTTTGCCATCATCAATTAAAACTTTTTCAACGTGCTGATCTGTGAGAATAACGCCACCTTTACTTGTAACTAAATTCACCAAAGCTTGCACAAGTGCGCCAGTTCCGCCGCGAGGTCTGGCCATCCCTGGATTATGACGCATTGCCATCATAATTGCACCAATGGCAAGGGTTTTTTGTGATGGCGGCGCACCAAGTTCTGCTGATAGTCTGGCTAGTGGCGCTTTCAGAAATTCTTCATCAAACCACTCGTTAAGTAAATCCTCAGCGCTGGTCAACATCGTGCGAATAAAGTCCAGCGTTTTGTTTGGAGAACCAATAACAGAAAATAAATCTTTCAGTTTGGTGATGTCGTAGTTACCAAGGATGTCTATAACTGATTTTGGCGGTGCATTAAACATAGGAATCATTGCACCTAGCGCTCGCTGCCAAAAGTCTACAAATTCTGCATATTTTTTGGCATCACGTTGGTTGTAACGGGCGATTTCTGCACAAGTCTTTTCCAGCGACTTATGTCCTAAAAAATACTTCCCATCAGGATGAGGACAGAAAACAACTGGATCGCACTCCAAATAATGCAAGCCATATTTTTCTAGTTCTAATTCTTCAACAACTGGCCCTAAATGAATAAATTCATGGTCAATCGCACACAAATTGAATTTAAATCCAGGAGCTTCTTGCGGTAAGCATTCTTCAGTTGTTGCTGCGCCACCTGGTACAGAACGCTTTTCTAGTAACAGAACGCTATAACCAGCTTTTAGCAAATAAGCTGCGCAAACTAGTCCATTATGTCCAGCACCGATCAGCACAACATCATACTCTTGCATAGTTGGAATTTAGAAATAATAAGTAACTTTTCAAATGTTAGAAAATTTTTATGACATTGACATCATCCCTCAGTAACAAAATTTATCTTTATTAAAGATAAATTTTACTCAGGAGATGATAGACTTTCTGATGATGGTATTTGCCTCATTTGAGTTTCTACTAGAAGCACTAAACTACCAGTTTCTACTTTTACATCTTTAATATGAAATACCATATCTTCCCATTTAAAATATGGTATGTTCATTAATTCTTTGGCTTTTTGTATTAAAGCTGTAACTACTTCTAAGGATATTCCCCCTCCCTCAGTGCAGTTAAAACTCTCCAGCATCGCAGGTTGTGAATGAGTCCGTGGACGTGCGATCGCAGTATAAGCCAAAGGGCGAGTATTTCCCTTTTCCTTTAACAGTACTCTTCCCCTACATTCTATTTTGCCATCACCAGGTAAATATATTTCAATTTTTTGTGCTTCAAAACTTACAATTCTGCCATCTACATCCAAGTCAAAATCTTGCATCTTGCTGCGAACAAAGTCTGATGCCAAGGTACGGTTCATATCTACTTCTGTGAGTACAATACGAGCAATGGCATTTACTGGATCGTTAAGTTCTATTTGGCCAAAAAGGGCGCTTAAGGGATTAATGGTAATACTTTCTGTTTGCAGTTTTATTTCCTGTACGCGAACATCTTTTTCGATCGTTAATCCTTGGCCTGTAACCGAAACTCCATCCGCCTGTCCCTGAACTATTTTAAACAGATCGGTTTGTACATCTATTTCTATTTTTTCTACTTCATCTAGCTTTTCAGATATTCTTCTTTCAGCTTCTTGGGATAAAAATTGTTCCTCCAACCGATGCTCATCAGGCATGAATTAGTAAGCTCCTAAATTTTCTCTTACTATTTACTGTAAAGGCTGGATGCTAAGGAGCGGATCTATATTTGGATATATGCAAATTGGAGGATTGAGTAATTAAGTAGAAAGTATTGTTTGTCTTTTTAGTTTTGCTTTTTTAGTAACAACCATTTTTACACCGCCGCTAGGGACAATTGTAATGCCACGACGGACTGGATGCACAGGACGTTTATCAGTAAGGCTTAATTCAAAACGGGATAATATTATAGCTGTTACTAATTTTAGTTCGTACATGGAAAAGGCTGCACCAATACAACCGCGATAACCTCCACCAAAGGGTAAATATTCGTAAGGTGAAAATTTTTGGTTAAGGAATCTTTCTGGCCGAAACTGTTCTGGTTCTGGGTAAGTCTCGGCTCGGCGATGTGCTAAATAAATACAGGGAACTAAAACTGTTTCTGATGTAAATTTATGCCCCATAATTTCCACTCTATCTTTTACCATTCGCGGCGTGCAGATTAAAGCAATAGGGTGAATTCGCAGTGTTTCTTGACAAACGGCGGTGAGATAAGGTAATTGGGCAATTGTTTCAGGATTTGTGAGATTGTCCAAAGTATTTAGTTCTTGCATTAGCCGATGTTTAACCTTTGGGTGAGAGTGAATTAAATAAAATACCCAAGCTAATACACCAGATGTAGTTTCGTAACCCAATAGCAATAATGAAACTAGTTGATCGCGTAATTCCTCATCTGTCATTTGTTGCCCATTTACGTCATACGCTGACATCAGCAGACTAAGAATATCTGTACGCGCAGGATCATTTTGCCAACGCCTTTCAGAAATTTCTGCATAGATGAGTTTGTCAATTTGCTCTCGTCTTTTTAAGAAAATTCCCCAAGGACTCCATGCGCCTAAATCTTTTTGCAGCGAAGGAAAGAAAAACAAGCTGGAATACCAAGGTTTAGTTACGTCTTCTAATAAAGAACTCAATTGTTCTTTTAATTGTTGGTAACGCACACCATGAGTAATACCAAATACCACTTGTAAGATAATTTCTAAAGTGATATTTGACATTAATTTGTGTATACAAATATTTGTATCTGATGTCCAATGTTGTGTAATCTCTTCAGTTATTTGACAAATTGCTTGTCCATAAGATTTTAAATTATCGCCATGAAAAGCTGGGAGTAATAGCTGTCGCTGTTGTTGGTGCGATCGCGCCTCTTGAAATACAATAGAATTCTCACCAAACAAGGGTTTAAATACATGGGTTGCTTTTTTAAAATCTAACTTGTGTGCAGGGATGGCAAAACAATCGCTAATTGCTTGGGGATGGCTAAAAAATACTATCGGTGGTGACTTTAAACCCATTACCTGTACTGTGAAAACATCACCATATTTGGCAGCATTATTTTCTAAAAATTTTGTTGGTTCAGCAATTAATTGCAGAGTTTGTAACAACGCTGGTGTACTGATATTCTCAAATAGTTTCATTGTTTATTGAATAATTTTAGGATTTAACAAGGCGCAAATAATTCAATCTGCTTGGGTTAAGGCTTAATTCTCCCCAACGTTCCTTAAAAAAGATGCAATTAGAGCAAGCTTTTTTAATATTTTCAGGGGATAGTCGGGAGTTAATTAACACTAAGTAACCCGTAGTGGTAATTAATCACTATTAATTTTTACAAAGTTAATGATAATATTTTTTCTGAATTTTTAAAGCGATTTACAGAAAAAACTTACTCAATTATTTTGGGATACACATATTAAAGTTACGTCTTTTGGTGATATTAAAATGCCTTATTTTAATGTATAATCTCACTCTTAAAATTCATTCTTTTTACAGTTGTAATATATTAAAATCCCCTATAGTCCTCTTTTAAAGAGGACTATAGGGGATTGTTTAAAAGCATTGAAAATCTATCTAAATGTATAGATGATTGACAGTTTGCTGAACGCAACCATTAAACCTCGCAGCATCAAACAGAGGTTGTCTGGAGGATGGAAGACCTCACCTGACGTTGACTCGTGACAACCATCTCAATGGGACGATCTGGCCCTGTCACTAAACCACGGCGTTTAGGTCGCACTTCACCTTTATTAACTAGTTCTAATTCCTTGCTAGAAAGGATTTGAGCAAGTGCTAGCTTCATTTCCAACTGGGCAAACGCTAGCCCAATACAGCGTCTAGCACCAGCGCCAAAGGGCAAATATTCATAAGCAGAAAATTGCCGTTCTAAAAAGCGTTCTGGCTTAAACTGCTTAGGTTCTGGATAAATATCTTCCCGTTGGTGGGTCAGATAAATAGAACCAATTAGGACTGTACCCGGTTCTAGTTCGTAACCGCCCAGCGATATTGGGGTTCTAACTCTTCTGGGAAAAGTTAGCATACCTACTGGATAAATCCGCAATGTCTCGGAACAAACAGCGTTGAGATAAGGTAATTTGAAAACAGTGCCAGGATCTGGGTTATCGCCCAAGCTATCTAATTCTTGCAGTAGCTTTTGGCGCACTGATGGTATTTTATGAATCCAGTAGAATGCCCATGCTAAGGCTGTTGCTGTGGTTTCGTGACCAGCGACTAACAGAGTCATCAATTCATCGCGCAACTCTTCATCGGTCATGGGTTGACCGGCTTCATCTCTAGCAGCCATGAGTAAGCTAAGAATATCCGTGCGTGATGAATCTGGTTGTTCTCGACGTTCCCGAATTTCCTCGTAGAGGAGTTGGTCAGCTTCTTGCTGAAGGCGCATCTGATTTCCCCAGAAGTTAATCGGGCCAAAATCTCTTTGCAAAGCTGGAAAATAAAGCAAAGCTATACTTAAGCGAGAACTGGCCTTTTCTAAAAGATCGCCCAAAAAATGCTGTAGTTTTTCGGCGCGAGGCCCTTCATATAGACCAAATACAGCTTGCATAATCACCCGCAGGGTAATAGCTTGAGTTGCAGACCGAATATTAAAGGGTTTGCCTATCTGGTATTGGTTGATAACTTGCTTGGTGACATCGGTAATCACCTGACTATAATTCCGCATTCTTTCGCCGTGAAAGGGAGGCATTAACAACTGGCGTTGACGCTGGTGTTCTGCACCGCTAATGCTAATCACAGAATGCTTTCCCAGCAAAGGTTCAAACACCTTATTCAGATCGCCAGGGGCTTCTAATTCCTTGGTATCAGTTGTCAAAATTTGCTGTTGCGCTTGGGGGTTGCTGACAACCACCATAGGAGGCAGATTTTTGTCTAATCGGAGAGTAAAAATCTCGCCATAGGTTTTGGCACAATCCTGCATAAATAACATCGGATTAACAATCCAGCGCATCATCTGTACAACTGCTGGAGTTTGCGGCCCATTTGGGAATTTCATAAATTTTTTTCCGATTAAATATTTTTTGCTACTTCAACTAATTGAAATTTTGGTTGCCTGACCATTTAAAGTACTTATTCTAACGTTGCAAAAAAGCAATAAACTGTTACAACCTCGAAGATGTAAAATTTTGGTTAAATTCAACGAGCATCTACAGTTTCACTTCATCGTCAAAAGGTACTCAGCATGACTGCAATCTCCCCAAAGGCATCTTCAGCGCTTCCTAATTTTTCGGAAGGGATTCAATATTTTGGTGAAGCTTTACCAGATTTTGAAACTTATGGTGCAACACCTGCTATCGAATCGGGCAAAGTAGCGATCGCATCTCCCACAGAACCAAATGCAGTATATCAAACTTTACTTGCTGCCGATGCCCTGCGCTACCTAACTTTGCAAGTTACTGGTAGTAAAGCTTCTGGGCATCCCGGCGGATTCGCCAGCCAAGCAGAAGCTTACGCATCTCTTGTCATGCTGGGATACAAAAACATTATTACCGAAGTCGGACACCACGCCCCCGGATTTTATAGTGCCATGTTCTTGGATCGATCGCTAGAGGACATGGGAATTTTTACAGTCCAAGAATTGCGCGATCGCTTCCGAGAAAAGCACGGACTTTTAGGACACCTTTCTGGTTACATTCCCGGTATTCTCGCACCTGCGGGGCCTTTGGGACAAGGGCAACACTTTGCAATGGCGGCTGCGCTATTGCACAAAGATAAGTTGTTCCCCTTTACAGTTGGGGATGGTGGATTGGGTGAGCCTTATATTGTAAGTGCGATCGCACATTTTCATACTGCTTATCCTGCTGTCACCAACTTTTTGCCGATATTAGTGTGGAACGGTTACAGCCAAGAACATCACAGCATGGTTTCCCTGAAAACCAACCCAGAGATGCAAGCATATTGGCAAGGTAACGGTTTTGATGAAGTTGTGTTAGTTGATGCCAAGGATTTCGACGATCGAGATCAACCAGGGGATTACGTTGATAGCACTGCCTTTTCCTTTGAGAAGCGCCTAGAATTTACTCAAGCAGTACTTTCGGGTGTAGATAAAGCAGCGCGATCGGCACTGGGTGGTAAACTTACCGTCTTCATCATTAAACAACTCAAAGGTGCAGGAGTCCACGCGCGAGGTGCAAAATCCCACAACCTTTATCCTAAAGACACGCTAGATGCGCCTCATATTATTAGTGCATTGCAAACCCGTGCTTTGTCTGTGGAAGCTTGGCAATTAGTTAGAACAAATGCAGAACGTGCCGGTGGTGGCCCAGCAGGGAAAACTGTGGTGACAGAATTTGAATTTCCATTACCAGATTTAGGCGAATTACCTTTAGAAGAATATGCAGTTGGAGGTGAACCAAAAGTTTCCACAACTGCGATGGGACGATTAGTAGGAATAGTTGGAAATAAAGATCGAAATTTCCTTGTCACCAACGCCGATGGTAATGAAGCATCAGGAATTGCGAACATTAACCAAGCATTAAAGATTATCCACCCCACAACCGACGATTTATATAATCAAGCACCAAATGGACAAGTTTATGAACCATTGAGTGAAGATGCTTGTGCTGGTTTAGCTGCGGGTTTAGCGTTAATGGGTGCGAGAACTTTGTGGTGTTCTTACGAATCTTTTGCCATCAACGGATTACCAATTTGGCAAACTGTAACCCAATCAATGGCAGAATTGCGCCGTCCAACTCCCTCGACTATTACTTTATTCACAGCAGGCGCATTAGAACAAGGGCGCAACGGTTGGACTCACCAACGTCCCGAAATTGAAGCTTACTTTGCTTCATTGATGCGAAATGGCAATGTTTTTCCATTATTTCCGCCTGATGCTAATAGTATTCAAGCTTGTTATGATTGGGCATTGAAAACTAAAAATAAGGGGATTGTAATTACAGCAAGTAAATCGCCGTTACCAATTCGCACAACTTTAGAACAAACTCGTCAAGGGTTGCGCGATGGTGCGGTGTTATTACATGAAATTGCTGGCGATAAACAAGTTGTATTTGCTGTAATTGGCGATATGACATTAATGCCAGTATTTGAAGCTGCTGCTTTCTTAGAAACTGAAGGTATTGGTGCGAAGATTGTTTCTGTTATTAACCCCAGACGTTTGTATCGTCCCCACGATACAGCATGGGATATCTGTTCCGAACCTGATGGCGATTTCTTAGATGATGCGAAATTTGCCGAATTATTTGATGGCGATGCGCTAATTGCTGTTACAGGTGGCGCTGCGGGGATGCTAGAACCTATCTTGTTAAGGAGTACAGCCAAGCGCGACACCTTTGCATGGAAACGTGGCGAAACTACCGCGAGTGCTGGTGAGTTGATGGCGTTTAATGGATTAACTGCTGAAGCGTTAACAAAACGTGCGATCGCATTAGTGCATTAAAGCCGCGATTGTCTTTTATTTTATCGCAAATATACGTATGGGAATGCTGAAAAATTGCGTTTAATGCGTATATTTGCGTTTTTTTATGAGAATTTTTAAGGCATTGAGACTAGTTTATAAATAAATCTGGTTAGATTTGCTGAAATTCTTTAACGTTAACAGGTTTTTAAGTCACAAAAGCTACTTTTCAAGTCACAAAAGCTACTTTTCATCTCACAAAAGCTGCTTTTCATGTCGCAAAAGCTGCTTTTCATGTCGCAAAAGCTGCTTTTCATGTCACAAAAGCTACTTTTCATGTCGCAAAAGTTGCTTTTCATGTCGCAAAAGCTAGTTTACGAGTTCAAAACTTGATTCACAAGCCAGGATGAAACGCTATATTTTTATGGAAAACATTGCGTTTAATGGATTCACTGTGGAGGCTTGACGAAAAGTGCGATCGCATTAGTGCATTAAGAATTTTCAAACCGCAGAACGCAGTTAAACGCGGAGAGTTTGGCGTTTAATTGCGTAAATTTGCGGTTTTTATTTTGTAGCTTTTGATGTTTCTATAAAATATAATTCAAAATATATATTTTTGATTTATTTATGGGTGTCTCATTTTGCTAGAGAAAATCAAAATATCTGAATTACCATCAGTTTATTTATTGGACAAAGATCGTCTTCCTAATTGTGCAGCTATTTACTTTGTATTTGATAGTAAAGGTCAAATCATTTATATAGGTAGAACTATTAATTTAGTTGAAAGATGGAAAGCACATCATAGATTTAATCAGCTAAAAAGATTTAATCGGAAAAATCCTCTTAGTATTAGTTGGTTGACTTGTAGCCGTGATATAGAAAATTTATCAAATCTCGAAAATGAGTTTATCAAGTTATACAAACCACCCCTTAATTGGTCTAAAGTAGTAGTACCCATTAGAAAAATAACTCCAGCCGAAACTGCTTTGCAGCAAAGTCTTCAGCAGCTAGCCAAGTTCAATGTTATGATAGTTGGTTTTGATCCAATATCAGATGGAGAACCACCAACCATATATTTAGTATATCCTGTTTATGGGATGAAAGGATTATCTGGAAGTATTAGAACTGCATTAAAAAACATTAATAAAAAGGCTAGCTCCCTGAAGTGGACAGAATATAAAACTTATCCTAAATCTTCAGGTAAATTTGGTTTTTGGGAGACTGAATACAACGGGTTAAGAATAGATTTATCTCCATTTGATGGTTTAGTTTACTTCATGGAACATTCAAACCGTCAAACTATAGCTGGAATAGAACTTATGGTATTTAGTAAGGAACAGCTAGAATTAATTTTAGATAAAAAAGACGAAAATGATGAGAATACATCAGGTTTAGAAGCATTAGAAGATGATCCTATCCCAGTAGAAAATATTTATAAAAATCAATCTTTAAATAGTAATTATAAAAATCCAGTTGAAGTTGAACCTTGGGAGGAATTAGAACCAATGGCTGAAGGTGAAGTTAGAGTAATGACTCGTCAGTTTGTTTATGTAGATGATATAGAAATAGAAGTATGTACTAACGATAATGGAAAGCATTTTGTTAGACACAATGTTTATTGGTGGATAATGCACAATCAGAAAAATCCTAGTCCTGAGTATAACAGAATAATAGAAAATAGCAAAAATTCAGTTGATAGACTACCTACTATCAGATGGTCTGGTTATAAATTTAGATTTGAGGTAATTAGGTTTAGTGAAGATGATGTAGAAGTTGAGAGTATACTATTTCCACTAGCTATGTTTGAAGACCTCATGAAAGACAGATCAAGGTTTAATAGTCAAGTTTTAGAACAAATTTTAAGGGGTGAGTATAAATCAACTGACTCTAATGGAGGAAGTATAAAACTATTTGTATGGCTACAATCTAATTCTATATCTTCGCTGCTTCAAACTAATAACAATAAATAGGTTGAGTTGAGGAAACTCAACAATATAATGATTTATATTCCCAATTTATAAGATTAATTTTTTATGCGATTAATTACAGCAAGTAAAAGCCCTGTATATAGCCAGGAAAAAAGTCTCTATGAAAATTTTGATAAAATTGAATTAATTGGTTGTTGTTGTGTTGACAAAAATTTATCAACAACCTACTAAAGAAGTATTATCTAATACATTAGATAATAAATATGAACATCGTTGATACAGGATTTTGGTTAGCCCTTATTGATAAAAAAGACACTCACCACGAAAGAGCAAAACAAGCTTTAAAACTCTTGTGGGGTGGGCGTCTCGCCCGCCCGGAATTATGGGCGGGCAAGATGCCCACCCTACAATATTGGATAAATTATTTCTTGGAAATCCCTAAGCAGTTTCACTCACTAATCGCAGAATAAATTGGAGTGGAATTTCTAGCCGATCGGAGCGATTATTTAGTTCATAGCCTAGTGCATCAATCGCTTGTTCTAGAAGATAGGCAAAAAGCAGCACATCTAGTTCTTCTCTTGTGTTTGGAAGGAAAGATTCTTGATTAGCAGTTTCTAAATAAGAGTTCAAAAAGCTAGTACTGACCCAGGTATACCAAAACTGTCCCCATTGTTCTATAAGGGGTAAATTTTCAGGCCGGATCATTCCAGATTCTTCTTGATAGCCCAGAGCTTGGTTAACTGCATAGTTGAAAGATAGTAACATTCCTGCTACATCTTGTAGAGGCGATCGCTTTATGCGTCGTTCGCTGAAACTACGATCTGCTTTACCTTCAAAATCAGGAATAATAAAGTCTTTTCCTGTGTAAAATACTTGCGCTAAATGGTAGTTTCCATGATGACGAGTCCGCAATGCAGTAATTTTTTGCCCGACAACTAACTGAAAGCGTTCTAATATTTTATCTTGGCTATTAAGAACTTCTAATGCTAATGGTTGAGTATTGGTTGGCAAGTATTTTACTCGTTCTTTTAACAACCGAAATACTTGTCCAGTTAAGTTACGTGCACTTTGATATATCGAACGTTGATAAAGCGATGAAAAAGATTCTGGAGCAAAGTCTGAGCTATCTATATTTGTAGCCAGCGCTATATGGAATTCAGCTGTGGATTTACCCAACAGCTCAACACTTTGCAAGTAAGAAGTGATAGTTGCAATTGCCAATTCGGGAATCTCAATTCTCTGTAAATCCAACAAAGAACCTGATGGCAGAGGCACTTCGGCAATAGTAGCGTGTTCTGTGGTCACTAAATCAAAGTACTTTTGCAAACTATCAAGTGTGTAGTCCCAGCCACTACGGATATCTAAAATAAACTCTTGTAATATACCTATAGTCGTAGGTAGGGCAGTTTTATTGCCTGTTTTATTTGCACGGCGGTACTCTAAAGCACCAGCGAGGAAAACTGAGTTTTGCAAGCATTTTTTCTGGTATAGGAAACGCCGGATTTCTAAATCTGGGTGCAAACCCTCCTCGACTTTGCGGAAGAGTTTCAACAACAAGCGATCGCCATAAATTATATAAGTATTGGTTTGTTCTTCTTTATTCAGAACAGTCGGCTCATGATTGGTTAACTGTCGGCGCAATTCGGAGAATGAATCAGTAGTAGTGCCAAATAATTCTCCGGTTATCCCTTTATAAGAGTGATGATTAGCGATCGCATCATCTAGCAGTGAGGTGAGAAAGTTCTTGTCTGCTAAAGCATCAAATAAAATTCCAACTTCTTGAGTATTGGGTGGAGGAGCGTCTATTTTGCCTTGCACCTCAAGCCGTGCAATTATAGCTTGCGGCATTTCTGCCAAAAGATGCGTTGCTTGCTCACCTTCTGCATAGGCGAGAAATAACAGATAAGTTTCGTGGTTTCCCTGGCTATAATCTACCTGCAACCAAACAATTTGAGCTATCTGCTGGTTATAGGGTAAAGAAATCGCTTCAATGATTTGTACTGATTGTACAGTCTGAGTTTTGCCGCCAAACCAGCTACAGGTATAGAGGTAATCCCGCAGTGTTGATTCTAGAACGCTTTTTGACTCTCGTTGCCCAATCACATTTTGCCATGAACCATTTACCAGCAGAGTTACTAAATCTGCTTGGGGTTTAGGCTCTTGAGTTGAGCTAGGTTTACGTTGTAAGGTGAACCAGTAAAACCCGTAAGGACTTAAGCTGAGGAAATAGGGCGATTCTGTAATTGGTGGAAACTCAGTGGAACCAAAAATTTCTATTGGTATTAGTCCATTGAAGGCTGATAAATCTAACGCCACCGTTTGTACGTAACGAGATAAATTTGCTACTACTAAGACATCTTCTTCAGAGGTAATCCGGCTGAAGGCAAAAACTTTGCGATTATTAGACTGTACCAATTCAAAACGCCCTTCACCCAATGCCGCAAACCGTTTGCGAGTAGCGAGTAAACGTTTCATCCAATACCAAAGAGAATTGCTATTAGTCCGTTGTGCCTCGACGTTGAGTGCTTCGTAGTGATATTCTGAGTCAACGATGACGGGTAGATACAAGCGTTGCGGGTTGGCGCGACTAAAACCAGCGTTGCGGTCAGAACTCCACTGCATAGGTGTGCGAACACCATTGCGATCGCCTAGATAAACGTTATCTCCCATGCCAATTTCATCACCGTAGTAAAGTACGGGGGTTCCTGGCAGAGATAACAGTAAACTATTGAGTAACTCAATTTGGCGGCGATCGTTGCCCAAAAGCGGCGCTAATCGGCGGCGAATGCCTAAATTTACCCGCATCATTGGGTCTTGTGCATAGGCCCCATACATAAAATCGCGATCTTCATCTGTCACCATTTCTAGAGTCAGTTCGTCATGGTTGCGGAGGAACAATGCCCACTGACAGTTATCAGGAATCGATGGAGTTTGCTGAAGAATATCTACAATCGGGAAATTATCTTCCATCCGCACTGCCATAAACAAACGCGGCATTAGGGGAAAATGAAAGTTCATGTGACACTCATCCCCTGCACCGTAATACTCTGCTGCATCTTCAGGCCATTGGTTCGCCTCAGCTAGTAACATCCGGTTAGGAAATTTCGCGTCGATATGCGATCGCAACTCCTTCAAATACGCATGGGTTTCAGGTAAGTTTTCGCAGTTCGTTCCTTGCCGTTCGTAGAGATAAGGCACAGCATCCATACGTAGTCCATCTACACCCATCTCCAACCAAAAATCTAGAACATCAAATACTGCCTCGCGCACCAAGGGATTGTCATAATTCAAATCCGGCTGATGGGAATAGAAACGATGCCAGCAATAAGCTTTGGCAACTGAATCCCAAGCCCAGTTAGATGTCTCAAAATCTTGGAAGATAATTCGCGCTTCTTGGTATTTTTCAGGAGTATCACTCCAAACATAAAAATCTCGCTCCGGACTTCCTTTCGGGGCGCGACGTGCTCTTTGAAACCAAGGATGTTGGTCAGAGGTATGGTTAATAATTAATTCTATAATTACCCGAATACCGCGCTGATGAGCAGCGCTCAAAAACGCTTTAAAGTCTTCTAGCGTGCCATAGATAGGATTGATACTAGTATAATCGGCAATATCGTAACCATCATCTCTGAGTGGTGAAGGAAAAAAAGGTAACAACCAAATGGCAGTAATACCTAAATCTTGTAAATAGTCTAGTTTTTCTGTCAGCCCTGGAAAATCACCAATACCATCACCATTACTGTCAGCAAATGTGCGAACACCTAATTCGTAAATAATTGCATTTTTGAACCATAATGAGTCATCTTTCAAGTTGGAGTTTGGCATTATTTTAAGAAGATATGCGATCGCATATCCAATAGAACTATATTTTTACTTGATACAATCGCTGAGATTATCAGCTTATTTATCTTACACGAGTAATGTTTACGCTTTCTTACTTAAGTAATGAAACTACCAAAGGAGCTATATTTAGTCATAAATAATCATACCAACTGCGTATATACATATAGCAGTTTTCATTTGCATGAAGTACAAAGTTACGGGTTTTGAGGCAGGAGGCAGAAGCTTTTTATATCTGATGCTCCCGTACTGCATTTTTAATTTCACTTAAAAACCAACCTGCTGTATAATTTTTCTTTCCGGGTGGAAAAATGTAACAAAACTTATTGTAAACTATAGCAATCCTAAATGAGGAGCAAATTTATATTTGCAGCATCACTGTTGCTGAGTTATATTTTGATGCTTATAATTTTCAACGAGTAGTGGAAAATTTAACTCGTGCAGAAGAATTTATTCAAAACTTACCCGTTGTACCTTTAACCGATCCTGCTCTAAGAAAGTATGGTGAATTAAAAGCAGAACTTCGTAGAATAGGACAAACTATTGCTGAATTTGATTTACTAATTGCTAGTGTTGGAATTGGAGAAAATTATACTTTAGTAACAAACAATACTCGTCACTACAGCCGCATTTTTAATTTACAGTTGGAAGACTGGATTTCATCTGAAAAATATTAAGTACTTTACACTTTTGATTTAACTGCTTGCTGTGATGCTTGTATCTGAGGCAAACTCCAGTCGGGACGCAAGCTAGCGGCGTTGCGTAAATAAATATGATGAATTGAGGCGGAGGCTGGCAGATAGGCGTGGATTAAAAACCGAATACAGCGCTGTAAGCTGCCTTCGACGTGCATTTGCTGCACATCCAACATAGCCACATTATCCCAACTAGGACGCGCTCTTGCGATCGCAGCTGGAAAAACTGCATCCAAATCGCGTGTCACTGAGAAAGTCACACTAATGATGTCCGTTGGCTGGAATTGATTCCGATTTTCCAGTTCATCTAGTAGTTCTGTAACCACTTCTCGGATTGTCTCAACAGTATTTTCTGAAGCGGTTGTTGCTCCGCGAATAGCCCGCATTTGCCAGTCCACGCCAAAATCCTCCTTAAAACACAAAAGTGAGGAGTTAAGAGTTGAGAATGAAAAGTTAGGATTTTTAACTCATAACTCCTCACTCATAACTCCTAACTCATATTTAGGGTCGATATAACCACAGAGGTAAACCACTAGTAGACATTTCAAATTCGAGCCAATCAATACCAGCCCCAATTCCTGATGAAAACTGACGACTCCCTGGTATAAAGCGACTCAATAAGGGTTTACGTTCTTCTAGGGTATAGCAGAGAGTTTTTTCTGGATCGAGACCAACCAGTTCTGCTGTCCAACGACGGGCATCTTCTTCTGTGCCCAGGCGGTCTACAACACCCAAGGCTAGGGCTTGCTGTCCAGTAAAAATCCGACCATCAGCGAAACTTTTTACAGCTTCTACCGTTAAAGAACGGCCATCAGCTACCGTTTGGACAAACTGCTGATAACTTGTGTCAATCAACTCTTGCAGGATGTTTTCTTCTGGTTCGGTCAGTTCCCGGTCAAAAGCCAAAATGTCTTTGTAAGGGCCAGACTTAATTACCTGGAAGGAAACACCAATTTTTTCTAGCAAGCGTTCCAAGTTATTCCCACGCAGAATCACACCAATGCTACCCGTAATTGTACCTGGGTTGGCAACGATGTGTTCGGCTCCCATACCGATGTATACTCCTCCAGAAGCCGAAATATTGCCAAAGCTAGCGACAATTTTGATTTTCTCGCGTAAACGCTTCAGGGCACTGTAGATTTCTTGGGAATCTCCGACTGTACCGCCAGGACTATCGATACGTAGCAATAATGCCGGAAACTTTTTTTCTTCTACAGTTTTCAGGGCTTCTAGGACGCGTTTGCGAGTAGCACTGGCGATCGCACCAGTAATTTCAATCCGCGCAATTTGTTTTCTAAACTTGGGCTTAAACGGCCAAACCATGAGCTGTCAACATACCTCGTAATAAATTCAATATAATATCCCCAACGGTCAGACGACCTGCTTTCCTCTGTTAAGAAACATGAGCAGGCATTGTGTTCATCAGAATTTTAAGGAAATTTTTATATTTTTCAGTGAGTTTTATTTGATATTCTCGATTAATACTAATCAAATCCTCAAAGATTGCAGCTAGCATAAAATGCCAAACTCTAGTTTAGCGTTAACCTGATGATTTAGAAAGGCTATTTTAGCTATTTTGCAAAATTAAAACTTCTCAATGCCTTGTTATTCCGGCTTTTTGAATGTTTGAGGACTGGTTTTACTTGCGTTCGCGCACGTTTACTAGTTGTCAGTAATTAATAACTAATAACTAATGAATATATAAATATTTAATCAATTACTTCAACACTCAATTTAATTAATCCAAATTCATTCAGCAACACTAATCTCTATTTAGGTTATAGACTAGTAGTACTTTCACTCTGGGAAATATCACTTTTTCCTGTCTTCTACAGCCCAATAATCTCCTGATGAAGCGATTTCACTACTTAAGAATCTATTCGTAATATTTGATACCGATAATAGACAAACATATCAAACAGTGCCCCAACGAAACTACAGGTTAAGCTAATTACAAATAATCCGCATAGGGGAGTTCCACTGCCGAAGGTGGCGAGAAAATGGATAATCTGAGTTGCGATCGCCTCAGTGAAATCTTGTAAGCCAGGGAAGTGCCCAATGAGGGATAGAACGAGCAATCCGCCGCCAACGAAAAACATGGGAAGGACAAAACTAAAAATGATTGTGAGTAGTAGGGAGCGGAGAAAGTTAGTGAAAATAGTCATTTAAGACAAACTCCGTGAGTAGAGATGACAAGAGCAAGATAGCGGTTTGTCATTTTCTACAATACGAGCGATCGCTCCAGAGCAGCGAATCTGTCAAAAATCTTAAGTTTTCATTAAAATAAAAGGCTAGCAGTTACAGCCCATGCTGGGGATAAAAAAAGCGGCTGAAATCTACAAAACCCTTGCAAAATGGAGATTATAACCAAGAGTACTACTTATTTATTGCTTTGCAGCACGTTTAAGAACAGCTTTATTTTCTGAGAACATCTTTAATCTAAGTTAATATTCAGTCTTTTTGGGGGAGCAAGGGAGCAGGGGAGCAGAGGGGCAGAGGATAATAAATGATCAATTCCCCATTCCCCATTCCCCATTCCCCATTCCCCATTCCCATGACTTCCGCTATTCTTAAGGCAGTTACCGAGTTAGCTACAGAACATTGAACCAGACTACATCCAAATCCAGTTTAGGGGAATGGAGTCAGCGGCTGCTGGCGGCGATTTTTCTGGGTGGGCAAGTACTAGTTCACCTATTGAGAGGCAAAATCCATCGGCGCAATACCTTAGAACAAATGGCAGCAGTTGGGCCAGATTCCTTATTTATTGCCTTATTGACGGCTATTTTCGTTGGTGCGGTGTTTACCATTCAGGTGGCGCGAGAATTCATTAACTTTGGTGCCGGAAACATTATCGGCGGAGTCCTTTCTGTAGCGTTGACACGAGAACTCACTCCTGTGTTGACAGCAGTGATTTTGGCCGGACGAGTTGGTTCTGCTTTTGCAGCAGAAATCGGTACCATGCGAGTCTCAGAACAAATCGATGCCATGTTGATGTTGAGAACAGATCCAATTGATTATCTGGTTATCCCCCGCGTTCTTGCTTGCTGTTTCATGCTACCAATTTTAACCCTTCTGTCTTTGGTGACAGGGATGTTCGGAGGATTTTTAGTTGCGACAAATATCTACAACCTGTCTGATACGGTATTTCTCGACTCAGCCCGTAACTTTCTTGGCATCTGGGATATTTTTAGCGCCATGATTAAAGCTTGTTGTTTTGGCATTTTAATTGCTGTAATTGGTTGCAGTTGGGGGTTGACGACAACAGGAGGTGCCAAAGGTGTAGGACAGTCAACTACAACAGCTGTTGTGACTGCCTTACTGATTATATTTGTGAGCAACTTCTTTCTTTCTTGGTTAATGTTTCAGGGGACTGGCAGTGCATTCATAGGGCTATAAAAGTTAGAAGGGAGGAGTGAGGAGTTATGAGTATGAGTTATGAGTTAAAATTCCTCACTCTTAACTCTTAACTCTAACTTCTAACTCCTGACTCCTAAAATAGGAGAGATGCCTAATAAACAAAGCAGGATTTAAGACTGTGACCAGTTCATTTGCTTCTAACTCCACATCAACTGTGGAACTCAAGCCTAGTTACAACATACCGATAGTGTTAGTGATTGCCGCGATTCCACTATTGTTGGTACAACCTTGGGTAGGCTCCGTTCTCACGCTGTTTGGTTTGTTTCTCATGTTTCAGGCGTTAACGCTGCGTTTGCAATTTACCGCTACTGACTTAGATATTTATAGAGGCGAAAAATTGATTCGACGCTTTCCCTACCAAGAATGGCAAAACTGGCGGATCTTTTGGAATAGAGTCCCCATTTTGTTTTACTTTAAAGAAATTAAAAGTATTCACTTTTTGCCAATTTTATTTGACCCCAACACCTTGAAAACTTGTTTAGAACAACGTTGTCCGCGTATTTAGTGCTGAGTGCCATCTGTGCTGAGTCGTTTTGATATAGACTCAGACAGAACTCAGCACTCATGCTCAGGACTTTTATGGCAGGTCAATTGTAATATTTCTGAAAGCTATTTATTCGCGTCATAGGAATTACACTATTGTTTATGAACCCAGAGGCATCTCAAACCCCAGAACCAATTGATGAGCGGTTGGCAGAAAAACCAGAAGAGAACAATGCAATTGAACATCCAGTAAATCCATCAGTTGAGTCAGTGGTAGACACAAAAGCCATTAGCTCATCATCAGAGGACTACACAAATTTTGAGCCACTCATTTCCAGTGCAGAAGTGGTAGATTCTACAGTAGAGCTAACAGAAAATTCAAATGGCGAGTTTGTAGCGCAGTTAGAAGGAGAAAATGTCGCTCTGGGGTCTGAAATAGGATCGGGAAATCATTCATTATATGTAGAAGCAGAGCAGCGGATAGCAGAGTTGCAGAGTGCTGAAGCAGTTCTCAAGTCAGAAATAGCCAAGCTGCAAGCTTCTTACGAAAACCTTCAGACACAAGTGAGTGAAACTCAAACCTCACTGGGGCGAATCGTGCAAGAGTCGCTAGTCCAGTTAGAACAACGCAAACAAACCCTGCAAATTTCTGTAGAACAACTAGAACGCCGTCAAGAACGTATCCGCAATGAGATGCGAACCACTTTTGCTGGTACATCCCAAGACTTGGCAATTCGGGTGCAAGGTTTTAAAGACTATCTCACGGGTAGCTTACAGGATTTGGCCTCTGCTGCTGAACAGCTGCAACTAACGCCAAGTGTAGTGGAACGAGAAAAACCAGCTGTAAAAGAGCCTAAACCAGCTGAACCCCAACCTGGAATACCCCAATTTGCCCAACAGCAGTTTCAAGATACGACAAAGCAAATTCGCCGCCTCATTGACCAATACCGCAATAAACCAGATTACTACGGGCCACCGTGGCAACTACGCCGTACCTTTGAACCAATCCACGCTGAACGAATCTCCAACTGGTTTTTTACCCAAGGAGGACGGGGTGGTTTGCGGACAATGGGTAGCCGCTTACAAAATATTCTGATTGCCTCAGCTGCAATTTCGATATTACACAAGCTGTATGGCGATCGCGTCCGTACTTTAGTCTTAGCTAATACACCGGAGCGATTAGGTGAATGGCGGCGCGGCTTGCAAGATTGTCTAGGAATCGGTCGCCCAGATTTCGGCCCAGACCGGGGTGTGGTATTATTTGAGGCGTCTGATGCTCTCGCTCAAAAAGCAGACCGATTGACGAAAGCCAATCAATTGCCTTTAATTATCATTGACGATTCAGAAGAGCAAATCAGTTTGTCACTGCTGCAATTTCCCTTGTGGTTAGCTTTTGCTCCTGACCCCAAAACCATGAGAAACTATGATGATGACTTTTAAATGAGTCATTAGTCATTAGTCATTAGTCATTAGTCATTGGTCATTGGTCAAGAGATATTACTCTTGACTTTTTTGAATTTTGAATGCGTGAATTTTGAATTGTATTATGGCTATTTGGTTAACTCTGTGCGGAGCAATTGTGGTCATAGCTTACCTGCTGGGTTCTTTTCCCACTGGCTACATTGCTGTGAAGCAGTTAAAAGGTATTGATATTCGGCAAGTTGGTTCCGGTTCCACTGGCGCAACTAATGTATTAAGAACTTTGGGTAAAGGGCCAGGAGCATTGGTTTTAGTACTTGATTCCTTAAAGGGAGTATTAGCGATCGCTCTAGTTTATTGGTTATTCAACTTTGAACCAATTAAAAATTATATCCCTCCAACGGTAGATGTACAACTATGGCAACCGTGGTTAGTCACAATATCTGGGTTAGCTGCCATTCTGGGACATAGTAAATCAATTTTTTTAGGCTTTACTGGTGGTAAATCCGTTGCTATCAGCTTGGGAATTTTGTTGGCAATGAGTTGGCAGATAGGTTTAGCAACAGCGGGTGTGTTTGCCGTCGTTGTGGCAATATCGCGGATTGTTTCTTTAAGTTCAATTGTAGGTGCGATCGCAGTTTCCATTTTCATGGTAATTTTGCATCAACCCTTACCCTATATTCTGTTTGGGATTGCCGGCGGGTTGTATGTGATTTTGCGCCATCGCACTAATATCGAACGACTGTTTGCGGGAACGGAGCCAAAAATTGGGCAACCTGTAGCGACAGAACCCGAACAAAGTGCATCATAGGTAAATGAGAGCCAAACTCAAAACTCATCTCTCAGAAGGATAGAGCTTCTTTCAAAATTACTGTATCGATATTTTAGGCTTACGAACGAACATTGCCTTTAATTAAACGGTGGAAAAGGCGGCAAGGCCACAAAAAAGCTCCACAAATACTCACTGAGGCGATGGCGGCCAGAACTCGCCAACTTGAACTAAACTCAGTGTCAGACTCTGAAGGATGAGCTTGTGTGTTTTTAGCTAGTTCTGGCATTGAATGAGATAGCTGACTGGCTGTACTCACCCCTTCAATCGCTGCTCCAATTAGATAAGCTACTAGGGCAATTACTAGCCAGTTATTCATAATATTCCACTGTTTCAACTCTGAGCGTATGCTTGGTAGCGAGCAATCATTTGATTTTTCGGACTAATGATTGCCGCCTTGCCCTAAAGATAATCGACCTTCAGCCGTATCACGAATTAGAGGCAGTTTAGATTTTATGTAAGTATTGAGCGTGCTATCTGCCTGGGAATCAAGCCCCTGCTTCGCTTTTAACTGCTGGAGAAGCAATTGTACTAAAGCAGCATCGTCAAACTGGAGCAGGGTGTTGACCTGGGTAGACTCGATTACAGCCCAAAGCTGTTGCATCATTTTCGCTGTCACCATGAGTCTGTAACCTCTTAAGCTTTTCTTTATATTTACACGGATTTGGAAATTGTGGTTAGTTTTTGTCTGAAGATTTATAAAGATGTCGGCTAAAACTGCCTGAGTCAGTTAAATCTGTTAAGTTATAGCGTCTTTTCAATTGATTGCACTACAAGATTAGCTCACACGTCATCTTAACCGTGCTACGTAAAGAAAGAAAACTGCCCAAAGACTTAAATTTTTCCTAATACCGTTTTTTTATAAAGCAGCGCCAAATCATAGATTTTTTTCAACGCATAGGCGCTTTTCTACGAGACGCTACGCGTAGCTTGCTTCCACGAAGTGGTACGCCTTCCCGCAGGGTAGGTACGCGGAGGTTAGCGCATAGGCGCTTATCTACGAGACGCTACGCGTAGCTTGCTTCCACGAAGTGGTACGCTTTCTTGCAGGGTAGGTACGCAAAGGTTTTCTTAAGATAATTCGCTATCTCCCAAAATAATTAGGCGCATTTTCTTAGAGAATTGGTATAACCGTTTTTTAGAAGCAGGGAATTATAACAGGGCTTTCGATCGGCCACAATGCAGATATACGTAGATATTAATGCTTTTTTTGAGGCGAAACTTCTGTGGCTATCAGGTAATTTTGCTATAACTTTATTGTAAAACTCTCGAACAAGCTCCTTCCTGTCCAGAAGGATCGGGAAAAATTGCTAAGGTGTGATATTCAGGATTATCTGTTTTATATATCACTTTAAAAGTATACAACTTGTTTTTACCTTGCGCTTCGGTAACAACTGTTAAAAGTGTATTGCTAGTGGGAGGAAGTCCAGGTATGTCCAGTTTTTGAATTCGTCTGAGTTGAATTACATTTGCTGCGGAGTTTTTACAATCTCCTGAATTATTATTAGCTTCTTGACCGAACTGCATACATACTGGCCCATCAAAATCCATACTTACCTGTGATGGGTCATTTAACCAAACTTTTTTAATTACTTCTCCAGCCGGAATAAAACTTAAGTTTGTTCCTTGTTGATACCAGACATCAACCGTAGGTACAAGTCCCCCTAAACCTTGTGCTTGACAGGAAAAGATGGAACGCAGAACGGCGTTATTAGCTACAGCACGACCTACCAACCAGAACATAGCAACCGAGAAAATTAAGGAAGCTATAGGTAGGAAATAAGAACGTTTTGGGTTATCTCCTGACAATTTAATATTCTTTTTCATGGTTGCAAATATCTAAAATTGCTATAAATATTAACCCTTAAAATTGAGTTGGTTGATTAACGTATATTTCAATATTTGTGCCTGCTGCTAAAAACCACACACCACCTTGCTGTTGCATTTGGGCGATCGCCTGTTGATTGCGTTGGGCAATTTGGGGTACTACAGAGTTCATACCACCTTCTAAAACCCCGGCTGCAAGGTTGCGTTTATTCTCAGTGATAGTAGTATAACCAGTAACGTAGCCGTTGTTGTTGCCGTTGTTGCCGTTGTTGCCGTTGTTGTCGTTCTCGATAGGATTGCCGTTAGAGTCGATGTTGCTGAGGTTACCGCCATATAAAGGCAGAACTCTGGTATCAGGACGATTTACTAGCTCTGCTGCTTTAGCAATACCTCCCAAAACAAATAGTCCTGCATCCATCGAGGCTATTGATGAACTTTGACCGGGATATTTATTTGCGATTAAAGGTTTACCTTGAGTACCGCGAAGAATAATTGCATTGTTGGGTAAGCTTCGTTCTACAGGGTTGCCATTATTTTGCGAGATAACCTTGACTACGTTCATCTGCAAAAGACCTTGTTCGGAAAGCGAACCAATTTCAGCTAAAAATTCGGTGTTTGCAGGTAGAGCGATCGCACCATCAGTAGATTTTAGTGGTTCTTTCAATCGGATCACAAATACGTTTTTCGCTTCATCTGCATCACCACCACCGCCTGATTTATTAGTAGTTTCTCCAAATATTGCTGTCGCTAACACAGCTTTAGCACTACTCCCAACTGCTACAGATTTTTCTCCCTGCGGTTGAGCTTGGCTTACCGCAGAATTTTCCGGTTGTGGGGTGTTTTGTTCGGGATTGGGATTTGTTGCCTCTTGCTGTGGCGGCGCATTGGTTGCAGGTTCCAAAGTAGCTATGTTACTAGTAGGTTGATTGCTAGGATTTACTTGACCGTAGCTACCTAACTTTGCTAACCTTGCCCACTCTGCAAATGGGCTTGGTGGAGATGGTGGAGTTACTGGAGTTACATTAACTACTGGTTGAGTGGGGTTCACAACTGGTGGCTGAGGCGATCGCGAAGGTTGAGAAGTAGGTACTCTAATGATGCGCTCAACTGTCACTGTCCGAGGGACGTAAGCTGTTGGTGGGGGTGTTGGGATCGCTTTTTGGCTAACTGAGGGTTGTCGTAAAGCTACTATCGGCGTTGATTTGGCAATTCTCAGCTGTTGTTGGGCATCTTTCACCATCTGTGCTTGTTCTGTCAGAGCTAATTTCGTTTTGAGAGTATCTACTTGGGCTTCCATCTGTTGAGATATGGATTCATCAGTAGGCTGCTCTTGCACTGGTGGAGAAACAATAGTTTTTGGCTTTTGATTGCTACCACTGAACAACTGAGACAAAAACACACCACCTACCAAAACGATCGCTAAGGTAGCAGCCCCTACCAAGCCTAACTTGGCAAAGGGATTAGATGAGAGTGCTTGCTTAGTCTGAACTTCTTGTGGAAGAGATAGCGACTCTGGCGGCGTTGCAGAGTCTTCTGATTTTTCAGTGTCACTAGAAGATTCTTCTTCAAAACCGACCAACTTTGACATCCGCGATTCCCAATCTACAGATTCTACTTCTGGTTGGCGATCGTCGGTAGTTAGAGTAAATCCATTTTGGGGAGGCGTTTCGGCAGGAATTGAGTATCGGGTCATGGTAGAGCCTTGTTTGGATTTCCAGAACAATTATTATCTTTAATTTCACATATATTATAAATTTCTAATCTGGCTTCCCCAAGGCGGTAAGCTGCAAACTGCGACGGTAGTGCTGCATTTGGTAGTGAAGTTACAGGTCGATCTATTGCTCTAACTAAAATTTGTTTATTAAAGGAAACTGATTTCCCTAATTTATCATAACTGTTAAAAATTAATTGATTGGCAAGTATCTCTACTTTCCAGCTTCCATTACTTATTTCTTGAGGTTGAGAAACTTTTTGGATTACTAAAACATTCTCAGCTCCTCGATTAACATTTTCAAATTGGCTATCTGGATTTAAATTAGTAATTTCTGACTTCATTTTATCTTTAAAATCATCAGCTACCAGTTGTGAAGTAATTTCCCAGACTTGTGTTGGCGGCTGTTGTTGTGACCAGGTAAGCATTAAACTCATAGTTTCACCCACAAAGCGCCGAATCGTCTCTGGTTGCCGCTCTAAATTGGGTTGGGGGTCTACCGTTATCGCATGACCATCAACAAGTTGCACTAAACTTTGAGGTGTGAGTTGTCGGCCTAACTGTTGTAACATAGACCAGTGAAATATTAGTAACAGTAAGGTAAATACATGTAAACCAAAGGTTCCTACTGCCAACAACGGTAAAGGGCTATTTTTTTTATTATTTTCTGGTTTGAGTAATTGCATTAATAATGAATCGTATAAATTGAACTATCTTAATGTAAAAAATCGATTATCTGATAAAACTATCAGATGTTTGTCCAGTTATACATTGTTGTGATTGATTTTTGTTCGGATTGTAGTTATCTAGCAAACATAAATTCCGAATTTCATAAATTTCTAGTCTATCAGCACGGACACTATAAATTGCTTTTTGCAAGTCGGTGCTATTGTCGGCTTGGGGATTAGCAAAATAATCTGCTGCACGTACAAGCAAATCTTTATTAAAAGGAGTTATAAGTCTTGCACCACCAACTCGATTTTTTTGAACTAAGTCGGCTACCATACCCACTTGCCACTTACCTGGTGCAATTTGTTTTGGCGGATAAACTCTTTTAATTACTAGTTGTGAAGTCATCGCTTGGTTGGGATTTTCCGAGAAAACTTCTGGCGGTGTCATTTCTGCAACTGTGCTTAAAAAACCTTTGCGAAAGTCTTCTGATAAAGCAAAACTAGCTACCCAACTACTGGTACTAATTTTTTGACTACCACCTTGAGGTGTGTTAATCAGTATTCCTAAATCTGGTTTGGGGCTTGCGAATTCTTCAATATTTTGTGGTGGTAAGGTTCCAGACCAGCTAAACATTGAGATCATCGTTTTGCTGATAAATTGGCGAATTGCTTCTGGTTCTCTTGCTAAATCATCAATATTAGCTACTGGTTTACCATTAATTAATTGCACAAAGTTAGGAGGTTTTCTCAGACTGAGTTGGCGGATATTTAGCCCTTGTAATAAGAATAAAAATAAAACTAATATATGTAAACTGAAGGTTGCGATCGCAAAAAACGTCAAAACACTTGCCGGTTTTTGTCTTTTTTCTAGTAAACGCACCATTTCCTCACCTCCTACTGCAAAAACTTCAGCTATTATATATGATGTTTTGCATATACTTACTATTTACAACACTTGCAGCATTATTCATTTTTAGTTTTTAATTTCCTATATCCTCTCTTTAACTAAAGAAGCCGTACTGTTAATTGCGCTGAAGACTGCAAAACCACCAGCAGCAGCCACAATTAAAGATAAAATTGGTGCTAAAATTCCCAGAAAAATTATGAACCACATTAAATCTGGATCGACACTAGCATTTTGACCTGGGCCATTGACAATCACTGCGGCAGTTAGCACAGCAATAATATTGAATGAAATTTTGGCGATTCCAATAGATAAAAATCCAGTCAGCCATGCAAAAATCGGTTTGCCAGCTACAGGTAGCAAAGATCCACCTACAGCTATTGGCCCTAAAGCTGCTATTAACAACATAGTAGCCTCTATCAAATTTTGGAAGGCATATTGTAAGGAAACTAAAAAGTTTTTGATGCTCGTTTGCACTGTAGAACCTAACAGAGAATTAAAAGATGTTTCTGATACAATGCCAGTGCCATATCTGATATTATCTACCTTAGTCTGTAGTCTATCGATCCAGCTTTTATTTCCATAAATCTCTCTATATTTCTGCCAGAGAACGTTAACTTTTTCAGCAGCTTTCACAAAACATTGACTTTGTTGTTCGCCAGTAAGAGATTGACAAGGACGTAGTAAAGAACCAGCTACTTCTTCAGCAACACTCATATTCAGTGCTTGCTGGTAGATTTTATCTGCATCTGCTGAAACCACTACTTGCTGATTCACACCGTTTAAAAAATTCCGCACTCCCAGCGTCAGATTAGACAGTATACTTCCATTGCCTGAATTACTTAAAAGTACTACCACAATAAAAGGCCAAATTAAAGCTGATATGGGACGGGTATATTCGTAGGATATTAAGTCTTTGAGGAATTGTATCATAAAAAATAACAACGTTCCTACAGCGAAAAAAATACCCAGATTTGTCAGCGCTCCATACAAGTTATTACTGGTGTTATTTTGTAATAAATCCAGCCATTGTTTGTCCCAACCTTCGGCAATACTTTGGGAAGTTGCGGCACCACTATCGAGAATCTGATCGATACCTACTTGGGCAAAAATTAGTTTAATAGCAAATTGCATTTTGAGTTTATAGGCTGTTTTCTGAGATTTAGTAGGGTACGTTAGGAAGGTAACGCATTCTACCAAACTTTTTTTAGAGTTTCTGTTGGCTTGTTATAGGTTAAAGGATTTTAAAAGTTCTCTGGAAAGTTAAAGTTTTTTTAGCTTCAAATCCTTATTATTAACGTTTCTGCCAAACAAATCTAGTTGAGAAGTCGCTCGTAAAAGTCTCGCTGCTTCTGTAGATGTTTCTACTCTTCGAGCGCGATTAGCTTCTTCTGCTTGCTGAGAAATATTTGCTAAATTTAAGTTGGAATATTGCAAAGCCTGATTATTTTGTAATGTCTGACCAAATGTTTCAGCTACAATTTTTATTTGTTCCTGTTGAATTTTCAGAATTTGCACTTGACTCAAACCTAGCAATTCTGCCAAACTTGAAAGAGCTTTCGTTTCACCCGTTGCATTACTTGCATTAGCAAAGCCTTTAATTGTATTGATCAATGTACTATTATTATCGTCTGTTTGCTGAGCAAGTCCCTCAATATCTTCCAGACTTTTCTCGGTATTTTCTAATTTCGTTTTTGTCCGAATTTGTCCATTTTTACCGAGAACACCTACCGCTACTCCACGGGTAATTATACGATTAAGTTCATTACTAACTAAATTTCCCCGTACTGCTGCATTATTCTCAAAGCGACTTGATTTAGCATCTGAATTATAAGAGTAGTTAATTGAATCATCACGAATTTTTTGTCCCGCAGCAACGGGGTTAGGTATCTTCAAATCTCCTTTGGCACTGTCAATAGCAATTTGACTCTGGGCTTGTTCTAAAGGATTTAAGGTATTTTTCAAATTATTATGTTGAAAGTAATCTTGCATATCTTGGGAATATGATTGAAAGTCACTCCAAACCTGGCCTAATCCGCCCGTCTGAATTTGTGCAACTGCTGGTAATATTGCTAGAGATAGCAAGGTAAAAGTAAAAATGGTAGTTTTTTGCATACATCTGTGCCTGAGAAAGGTAGACTACATTATGTAGTGAGGTAAAAATTTAGCTTTTGAACCGTTCTGATTTTGGATTTTGGATAATAGAATTAGTTTTTCGGTTCAATCCCCGACGCTATTCTAAAATCTAAAATTCCTAAGCTACAACCCAAGAATGGGTGCAGTAAATCTAAAATACATTGGTAACTCACTAATACTACACTATCAGAAATATAAAATCCAAATTTGTTTGACTCACTATTAACTACTTATATAATTCAATTAACTACTACGTAGATTCGCCACTAACTGACGTGCAAACGCAGAAATTGCTTCATATTTATCGCTGTGAAGTTGCATCATTTGACTACGTGCAGTTTGTTCATAAGGGTTATTAGCAACTGCTGCCAATTGCTCGTAACCTGGATAGTAACGACAGAATGTATAAGTACCGTTATCATCTAATAACCATTGGCTATAAACGCCTTCTTTGCGGGGAAAAAAGCTTTCTGAGGCATTACGAGAAATAACTTGGCGGGGATATTTCAAGATGTCTGCAAAACTATCTACTGCAACTGGCTGAATGCGTCCAATCAACCGTGTTGTCAGGTTTTGCAATATTTTCGATGCAGCTTTAGATTTAGCAATGGTGTCAGGATCTTGTCCTGATAAGATGACTCTGATACCGGCTTTAGCACCGTTCGCACAAATTCTACCAACTAAATCAGAAATTTGCTCGAACTCAAATAAAATTGGTGCTTCGTCAATAAAGAATATGGAAGCTGGACTACTTAATGCGCGTCGGAGTGCGGCTGAATAAGCACTCAAGGATAGTACGGCTGCATCTTCACTATCTGATAGGTTTCTGAGAGCAAAAACTAAAAGTTGTGCATCAGTAGGAAAGCTGGATGGTGCAGAAATGGCTTGTCCCACGCGGCTAGAAAGCCAAAAGCGTAAGCGCAACTGAATTTGACTCAGAGCATCTTCTACTCTGCCAGTTAAAGAACTTAGCTGCAAGTGTTCTGGCGAGCAGAAAAAGAGAAAATCTTTTAAAGTGGGGGTTTTCTGCCAAGCAAGAGTGCCAAATCCTCCTTCCATCGCCTGTCGATATCGCTCTTTGATGCCCTCATCTCTAAAAAAGGCTTCTAAAGCTAAGTTGAGCAGCGATCGCACGGTTTGCGATAAAATTTGACTTTCAGTTGACGATCCTAAAACCATTGTCATTAACGCTGATTCGAGGAAGGCGGTATAATCGTTAAAGCGATCGCGCTGTTGTTCTGCTTCTAGCGATCGTAAATCTGGCTGTTCAAATAAGTTATTCGATTGTTTGGAAATATCAAAATAGGCTCCATTTCCCTCCATAAACTCTGTGTAGTCAGTGAAAGTAGATGTGCCATCAGGTTTAGGGAAATCTAACGCCACAACCGGAATCCCATGCGCCAAAGCCTGAGTTAAAATTCCTGATACCAACACCGATTTACCAGCACGAGTTGTCGCAAATAAAGCTAAATTTTTGTGTTGATTAAATAAATCTAAATGTATGGGTGTTCCGCCTTCTTCAGCAATCAACTCAAAGCCTTGTCTATCACCTTTTTTACTTAAAACTAGCGGCATTAATCCCGGAACTTCACTGGTTAAATATAGCTGGCGACGGTTAAAGGGTGTTGCTAACAAACCTTCCCAAACTATCGGTAGAGTTTGCAGCCAAATTTTCCAGGCATATTCAGTTTCCCTAATTACCCTGGCTGGACGTTGAAAACAGTTTTCAATATATCTTGTCGCCTCATCTAATTTTTCTAAAGTCGGACGATGCACTAAAATAGCAATACTCGTATAAATCGGGACTGCACCTTCAAATAACTGTTCTTGTGCTGCTACCGATTTCTTCAACTTTAATTGAGCGTTGACATCAATAGTTTTACTTTTTTCTTGAGCCAAAATCGTTGTCATGTTTGACTGCTTCAGTACTCGTTGGAGAGTCGTTTTTACCAATGCTGGATTAGCAGCAGTCAATTCACAAAAAATTTCTGTATCTATTACTGTTTCTCTAGCCAACAGTTCCCATAAATAGCGCAGTTGAGCCGATTTATTCGGCCAACCGCCAGGTTTTTCCAAAAATGACAGTGTGCCGATATAACGATTGTTAACATTAACCCAGCGGCGATCGGCGCAAGGTACACTAGATTCCATCAGCAAAGTTGTGCCGTGGATATTATCTAGAAGTAACTTAGTACTAGCTAAATCTGAATTAACTTGTTCGTGTAATCCTTGTTCATCTAAAGTCATTAATTGGGGAATATCTATTGGCTGCGTATCATTAAACCTTTTCCAGATTTCTCCCCAGAGTTCATTAGCAGTCAAAGGTTTGACATCCAATCCCATTTTGTTAGATAAGATTTGTTCCCACCGCAGAAAACCCTGGTTGTAAGCATTTGTAATCAGGGTTTCGATGCGTTGATTTTCTACTTCTAAAAGATCGCCTTTAAATTTCAACCACCAGGATTCAGCTTTGACTAAAAGCTTTTCTATCCAATCATCTGCGTGTTGCGAGTTAGATTCAATGGTGTAAGTTACATAAATCCGCAAAAATTTAGGTTTACGAATCCCAGAAACAGTCAGTTCTTTAATTCTGGCTCTCTCCGCCATTAACAAATATTTGATATCTCGCGATGATGCATTTTTGATTAATGTTGCTAACTCTTTTTGGCGCTCTTTATCTGAACTAAAAGAACCCAAGTGCAGCGTCATCCTTTCACCACTAGGAATGTCTTTTAATCCGGCTTCAATGTTATTAAAAAGTGTATCAATTTGTTCAGGTCTTAAGGTGGTATGAATTCCCTTACAATCAAAACCAAAAACAAAGCAGAACCGATCTTTTTGAGTACCTTTTGTCAACAGGTAAGCGCCAATATCACGTCCATTCATTGCAACACGCAGCATTGTTGCCAAGTGCAAGGCATCTTCAAATGGTGTTAATCTACTTTCATTTCCGGCGACGCTGACGCTTTGTTTTCCGATTTTTTGCTTCATGGTTAACTTCCAATAAGCTTTGATAACGAGCAAAGCCTCTTGTCCAAGTGGGAACCCCGATAAATTTACTTAAAAAACTCCAACTCCTACCACCAGTTAATATCCACCAAGTTCCGATTCCCCAACCAGTCATTAGTACTGTCCACAACCATTTTTGAAATTCTTCTTGGAAAAACCCCCCGAAAATTCCATTGATAGTAAAATAGGAGGCTAAAGCAATTACCGTCCAAGGAAGAATTTGATCGGCAGGAATTGGCCCTAGTGAAGGTTGGCTTCCTAGAACCTGATTGACTGGACGAAATTCTTGTTCCTGCTCTTGAGGCATTTGAAATATCTGAATTATTTATTAGGGCCAGTGCCAATTACAAAGCCTGTGAGTACATCAGCAATGGTAACAGCAACAACCACTAATAGGGGAGTTCTGGCGATACTTTGCCAATCTTCATCTTTACGCACTGCGTTAATCACACCAACTAAGGAAATTGCAATATAGAGTAAGTAAATCGCCCGCAACACATTAAATATCAAACTTATTGCGAAGTTGGGATCGTTACCATTGGTTATTGAACCACGGAAGCTGTCTTTGAAAAAAGTTTCAGCTTTTCCAAAAAATTGAGCTTGTGCAGGGGCTGCAAACCAGTCTAACCAATATAAACTTAGAACGATCGCTGCTGCTAAAATTTGTAATAATATTAGCGATCGCCTTGGTAAATTCACTTGCTGCCCAATTTGCTGGGTGATGAGAGCAATTAAACTACCAACCAGTAAACAAAAGAGCAAGATAGGACTTTTGAGGCTGATAACGCTAACCAATACAGCACAAGCAATCAAAAAAGGTACAGATTCAAACAGAATAGTCAGACATGATTTAAATGCCTGTCTTAACTTGTGAGATTCTTTCGCCGCACTACCAGTTAAAGCTTTGAAAAAGTTTCTCTTGTGAGAACTTTGTCTAAACATTTGCTAATTTTCCTATGGTGTACTATGATTTATCCTTGCTTGTATCAAATTTTACAACTATTACAATTCAACATACTTTAACATCATTTCATTATTAATCAAATTATAAACCTGTAGTAAAGTTCTATATTCTACATCAGTATTCTGAAGTTAAGTTAACATGATATTAAGATTTATCTAAAACGAAATTTCTCCGATTTGAGAAGCTGGATTGCAAGTATCGAGATTAAACTGGTAGATTCCTCTCGACTTTGAGAATTTTTTCAATCTTCTCATACAGATAGCTTCGATCGACCAACTTCCAAGCCTTGACTTTCTCCACCTCATAGGTATCTGAGCGAAGCGTTATAAATGTTTCAGACTTGTATGTACACCATAGGCTTGCTCTTAGGGCAGACCAAGCGTAGCTTTGGCTGTTTAGGGTTCTTCGGAGGAACATAATATGAAACAATATTGAGTCACCAAAATTAAAATATCTGTCTTGAAAAGTTTAGATCGATTGTAGAAAAATGGTAGAGGTAGACGTTCAAATCTACGTTTTACCATTTTCTACCCGCCGATTAGATTTGAAACTAGATTACAAACTTAAACACAGTTCCTAGATTAGAACTACCGCCAAAAGAGGCAGTACCGTAAAAGGCACCATTTGAGAGTTGAATTAGCGTGGACTCTGGCGTTGCCCCATTAGTGCCATTAAAACTAATTAAGCCAGTGATGGTTGCTCCAGTCAGCTGATAGATAACTCCTTTGTTACTTGCCCCACCAGCAGAAGCTGTGCCATAGAAGTTACCATTGCTTGCTTTTATGAGTGCAGCCGTTGGGTTGGCCCCATTGGTGCCATTAAAACTGGCAACTAAAACGGGTGTACCGCCACCGACCGGAACCTTGAAGATAGCTCCTTTATTGCTGGCTCCACCCAGTTTAGCGGTGCCATACAGGAATCCACTAACTTCAATTAATCCAGACTGTGGATTTGCTCCATTAGTGCCACTAAAGCTATATGAAGTCAGTATTCCTGCGGGAGTTAACTTGAATACAACTCCTTTCGCACTTGCTCCACCGGCAGAGGCGCTGCCATAGTAGTTTCCATCGGTAGCCAGTTGCAATCTTGCTAGTGGAGTTGCTCCATCAGTACCGCTGAAGCTTCTGATGGTGGTAAGTGCCCCGGTAGTTGGCGAAACCTTGAATATAGTTCCTTTATTATTAGCCCCACCTGTAGAGCTTGTCCCCCACAAATTGCCATCAGCACCTGTAATCAGTCGGCCTGCTGGGTTAGCCCCATTAGTGCTTGTGAAATTTGTCAGAGTTGTCAGGGTTGTAAAAGCCGTTTTCGCCAACTTAAACACACTGCCGAGGTCACTTGTACCACCTGTAAAGGTTGCCCCATATAAATTACCATCGGCTGCTTGAAATAATCTAGCGACTGGATTAGTCCCTTTGTTGATTCCAGAGGTTCCGGTGAAGTTTATCAGTGTGGTCAGAGTAGTGAAAGCAGTAGGAGTTAACTTGAATGCAGTTCCTTTACCAGAAGTGCCACCAGCAGAAGTAGTTCCATAAAGATTGTCATCAGTACCGTTGCCTTTAAGTACACCAGCTCTTGGTGTAGCTCCGTTGGTGCCGTTGAAATTTACAACAGTAGTCAATGTTGCAGCAAAGGCTTGTTGGAAGGGTAGTACTAATGAAGAAGCCAAAACAGTCAAAGAAGTAAAAATCAATACCTTATTTTTGCTCTGGCGTTGTTTGTACAGATTAATCTTGTTCATTGAATACCTCAAAAAAAGTTAATGAAAACGGAATTTTAGCTAGTTCTAACGGATTTTGTGATGGCTGCTACTCATGACTAATACCAATTTGAAAAATGATTGCTATACATATAGGTTTGAAAACCACAGATTTAGAAGGATTTTCCGACTTTTCTGGTGGAGTTACAGCAGTAGAGGCGCAAGGCATTGCGCCCCTACCTTAAAGGGAGAAGCAAATGGCGTTTGAAGAACAAAATCCAAGGCCCCAACATCTGGTATGTGTTGGTTTTTACTCCTTAACCTACGAGATATTGCTACGCATTAACCTATATGTTGAGCGCTTTTTTATCTAAGATTGGTATAGCTTGTTAGCTTAAACACTAGTAAAAAAATGCCTAAGATATTGGTATAGCTTTATTGAAAAAAGACTCAGAAAGCCTGTTTTTCTACACCACAAAAACCGTATTAGAAGTGAGTCAATAACGTGAATGGCAGGCACGATTAATGATTCCGTTAGGTAGCATAAACCACTAATTATTTTTTTGGATGTCGTGAAAAACACAAAAATCGGTGAGAAATCCAGAATTTTGACAGAAATAGTCACAAACTCTAGATTGAAAATAAGTTTTAATAGTGTGTAGTTTGTCAAGTAATTAGTAAAGTCTATTAAATACTGATTAAAACCTCTAAAAAAATCTTAATAAGCAAAACTACATATTAAGTGAAGACTACTGATTTTTCTCTGAATAAATAAAAAATTGTCATCAAAACTATTATTTAAACATTATGCCCCAGAATTATAAATATAATCCTGATAATCCTGGGGTTTTATTTAGGGGGTGATTTTTATGTAAATAATTCATTAATCTGCCCTGAATAATTACGAAATATAGGGCATTTACAACAGTACATAGCTAAATTTTTAGCAGTCGCTCTAATTCAAGGAGAGATTGTAAATTGAGTACCATTGAAGTTTATAAGTTGATGGGTATAAATAAATATTCAGATAGTTTGCGATCGCGATCGCTTTTAGGTATTCACCGATGCTCTCAGGTGATGCGATCGCAGGGTTTGGCGTCAACTATGTTATGATTTTATTTGTTGAGAAATATTTTCGGTCATGTGACTGATTATATAGACTCCTCTTTGAATCTAAATCTCTACACCCTTTGATTCTGAAGGTGTTTGATGTCATAAGTATTCCAAAAATTGAAATTTTAGTTAGCCGCAATGTATTGTAATACCTCGCGTGACACTGATACACCTAACTGTCAAAGAAAATGTGCTAATAAGAACGGACAAGTCTAGTGTGTCATACACGCAGACAACATACGGATACTACTGGAACTTATGCCCACGGATATAATTACTCGTCCTGAGTCCCTCACAGAAGATTGCTTTTTTACTTACGCCCTTGGGACTAATTTGCACGATCCTAATTCAACAGCCAAATATTTACGCCGAATCAGAAAAGAAGATAAACCATATATCGACATAGCTGTTTCTCCCAGACCTGGCTATCGGTTTGAGGTTTGCCTTATCCCTGTTGAAGGGTTCGCTCAAGAAAGAATATTGACAAAAGACGGGTTCGCCAAAGCTTTAGCAATTATTTGTGCTGTAGCTAATAAAGCTAGGAAACGATTTCCTTCAGGAAATGGACAAGAGATAGTCCGGTGTCAATTTAGTAACTTAGCTGATGCAGTCGCTGTAGCGAATAGACTGTCTGCATTACCCTCTGATATGTATGAAACTCTCGTCAAGGTACCAAATGCTTTGTAATATATATTGCATCCGCTGAAATATTTGTTATTAAAACTGACATCTGGACATTTTAATGGTAAGTAGCTAAATAGACTTGAGACAAAACTTCAATGGGTCATATTTTGTCTGTTGAGAAAAGACTTGTCATCCAAGACTTTTAAGCTTAATGTACAATTTTGACATTTTTGTAAGCTAACCTGTAAATTGAAAGTGAGTTTTTTTTATGCCTATAAGTCCTCTGCGTGAAGAACCTCGTAACCAGCGAGCGCCTGTAATTCGTACAAGTAATGAATTTATTCTCTTGGAATGGCTGAAGTCAACTGGTCGTCTAATCGAACGCGAACATCAAGAATCTGAGTATCTAACTGAAGTAGAAGAAATTTCCGAAATGATAGACCTTGACGATATCCCTTACGATCATGACGATGATGATAGTGACATGGATTTAGAAGCCTAGTAGCGTAATTCGTAATTCGTAATTCGTAATTCGTAATTCGTAATTCGTAATGACGCTCCTGCGTCAGGGGTGTTTCATTTACGCCAAAAGCCTAAAATTCCTGACTTATCTAAAAAAGTCGGGAATTTTAGTATTAAAATGCGAGTGTGTTTAATTTTTGGACTTAAGTAAGAGATAAAATAATTGTCCATTGCTGACTGTAACACCAGCGCGATCGCCTGCGATTTTCCCAGTACCTAAAAAATAATCCACTCTACCTGCACCTTTAATTGCACCTCCGGTATCTTGATCGAGAACATAGCGGCTAATAATGCGCTCCTGCATTTTTCCGGTAGGATTAACAAAGGGAATAGAAGCGCGAATCAACGCTAAAGCCCCAGGAGGCATAAGAGATTTATCTGTAGCAATAGAACGCTCTGCTGTTAATGGTACATTGATAGAACCTTGGGCTGGCTCACCGTGATTTTCTTGAAAAAAAACAAAGCTGCGATCGCGCGGAATATAAATATTTAATTCTTGGGGATGCTTTTGGAAATAATCGAGAATAATTGGCATAGTTACACCTTCTTGCGGTAATTTGCCATCATCTATTAATTCTCGCCCAATACTTTTGTAGTTATAAGCAGTATTACCCGCATAGCCGATTGTGGTTTGAGTCCCATCGGGAAGCTGAAGTTTCGCTGAACCTTGAATTTGAGCTAGATATGGTTCGAGGCGATCGCGAAACCAAAACAACTCTAATCCTCGCAATTTCCCTTTTGCAGCTTGTAAACCATCTGCTCCTTCTAACTCTTCGCGTGTGGGATGAGGCTTAGTCCAAGAGTTGAAATCGGGAGGTAAGCGATAAACGGGATAGCGATATTCTGCTGTGGGGACGCGACTGGCTGCGTAAAGTGGCTCATAATAGGCGGTGAATAAAACGGAACCTTGGTTATCTTTACCGACTGACTGGTAAAGAACAAATTCTTGCTGAATGGCTTGATGTAATTCTGTTGCAGAATTGGTTTTTAATAGAAGTTCGCGGAATCTTTGCAAACTTTTGATGACGCGATCGCGGGTAATCCCAGCCACCGGATAGTTTTGATAAGCAGCCGCAGCATTAGCTGTTTGCAGATATTGGAGACTGCGAGCGATCGCACCGATCAGTGCCTTTTTCTCTGGTATTTTGCCATAAATGACTTCATCCAGACAAGAGGTATCACTTTGACAACAAGTAATTGGTAGTCTCTGGATTAATGGTAATTTTTGTTTTTGCAAAAATGCATCTTGATTTTCAGCAGTCAAGGACACTGGTAGATCCCACTTTTTCACCTGACATTCTGGCGAAATGAGTTCCTGATGCGTGAAAGATTGCATCCGCACCAGGAAAATCGACAAAATCACAGGTAGGCTGATAGCGATAGTTTTGTTAAACTTTCCTAACCCAGTAAATGTTTTTTTCATCAAGATTCAAGATTTTTAAAATTTTCCCACCTCGCTCAAATTCTAAAATCAAAAGCCAAAAATTTTTCCCAATTCCCAATGCCCAATGCCCACTTGCCCTGAGCGTAGCCGAAGGGATGCCCAATGCCCTATTCGCTATTCATTCATATTACGGTAAGTCGCAACAGCAGAGGGCGATATCCGGTTCAAATATCGGAAGATCCAATACTTAAAGATAGTATCTAAAATCACCGGAAATGTAGCGATAAATAAGAAGATAAAATCTCTATTTGCCGGTAATCCCCAATGGCGCGATACTCCTTCTAGCAGTACTTCCCAGCCATGAGGAGAGTGGAATCCGACAAAGATATCAGTAAACAAAATAATGATAAATGCCTTGGCGCTATCGCTAAGTCCATAGACAATATTATCAAAGAAATCTTTTAGCACAGCAATAGAAGACTTACTGACTAGCAAAAGCCAGATAACAGCAACCACCGAGAACATATCTGCAAAAACATTTTTGATCGCACCAGAGCTTTCATGACGAAATTCTTCAGCAAGCTCTTTCGCCTTCTTTTTCATTTCAGTCTCCATCTGCTCAGGTAACAGTGGAGGAGCTTTGACAATGAGATTTTCAAACTTGAGCTTTTCTTCAAATCTTTCTAATTCTAAAAGGGCTTCCTCTTCCATTTCCGAATTGAGAAATATCTGTATTTCCTCACTGCTTCTAAATCTCTCAATAATTGGCCCAACTACAAAAGCTTTTGCTATCTGATGCGTTAAAAGTGGTACAATAATTAATAGTAAAATAAACCTAATAGATATTATTGTTCTTTTTTGAGTTTGACGAAAACTCTGAATTACTTCTTGTTCCGAATTAGGGTCTAATTCAACTTGCAGACGACTGATAGTACTTAAAATAGAGCGAGGTAAAACACCTGTTGTATCGGTTTTGCTCTTGGCTTTTGGTTTATTGTTTAAGTCTCGATTTGGTATTTTGGGTGGTAATGTTGGAGTGTTGACGAGCAGCGATTTGTCGTCAGATGCCACAGAATTAACTGGTAGATTTGGAGGTTGTACTACTAAAGCGTTAGAAGTTGTTTTATCGGAACTTGTTGTGTATTTAGAAAGAACTCGATCGATAAAATTGAGCTTTTCCAAAACTAAAGAAGGACTTAGATACTCTATACCTGCTTTATCGGCAGCTTTTTGATTCTCTTCATTTAGAAACCAACGGCTTCCTCTAAACTCCGTCAGCCGCATCCTGGCAATTTTTAATAGCTTGTTGAGGTCTGACTCAAAGTAATCCATCACACTGTTACTGTACATGGCTGAGTCAATGTCTATTTTATTACCATTGAAATGCTTATCTTCTATCTCCTGAATTTTTAATGCTGCATTGTAAGCTTCATCTAAAGAACGTTCAGGAGTCTGTAAGTACCATCGAAAAGCAGCAAGCAAGAAAGAATAGATTTTTTGACTAAAAGCAGAATTTTTCATTGCAGACAATCATTCAGCATTGTTTGATGACTATTAACCTTAAGTTAACGCACGAGGTATACTAACAAATCTACAAGGAGAAAGTTTGTGGTTTCTCATTCGGTTTGGATTGTTGGCACTAGCCGTAGTGGTAAGACGGCTCGCTTAGTAGAGCAATTTTGTAATTGGGTAACATCAGAAAAACAATATACTGAATCATTTTATACAAAAAAAACAGGGCGTAAAAAAACAGGCGATGTACCTGAATTTTTATATCTTAAACAAACAGAGCCAGGAGTTTTAGTTTTAGCTGCCAATGATGATAATCGTCGAGAGTTAGGAGATATAATTGTCACATCTACATTAGGTAAATATCCGGTTCGTGCCAAGACGCCACTAGGTTTTTTTCAGGATGAAGTTATTTTATTTTGGCCCTTGCTGATTAACTCGTTGAACCTGAAAGCACAGTTTCCGGTAAGATTGCGACCGGAAACCGAACAAGAGTTAGCAACCAAACTTTGGCGTCCGCAATTAGACGAAGAAATTTTACGTCTGGCGGGAGTGAATGAATCTCGCTTGGTGCGTCGCATCTTAGACTTATTACAATTAGCAGCTAACAGTGGTATCCCTTGCGAAAATATTGCCCAGATTTTGTCCAAGGGTTTTGGGGAAAATAGCACAACTTTAGAGCCGGAATTTTTGGCATCTTTGCTGTTAGATTGGCGTAACTGGTGTTTAGAGAGGGGGTTACTGACTTATGGGATTATTACAGAACTTTATAGTCAGCACTTATTAAGCGATCGCAATTACCAGCAGCATCTAACGAAACGCTATCAAGCAGTACTGGCGGATGATGTTGATGATTATCCTAGCGTAGCGCGTCTTTTGTTTGAGTTGCTATTAGATCGAGGCGCAGTTGGCGCGTTCAGCTACAATCCTGACGGTGCGGTGCGATTGGGATTGGGAGCAGATCCCAACTATTTAGAAGGGTTAGCAGAGCGTTGTCGGGTAGAAATATTGAACGGGCCGCCTCCAGAGTCTCTGAGCGAGCAACTGACTAAACAGATGGTGGAATTAGTCACTTCCCCGATGGTACTGTTGAGTTTACCAAAAACAGTGCATTCAATTCAAACCACCTCCCGCGCCCAATTATTGCGGCAAACAGCAGAGGTAATTGCTAATGCCATCCAATCACAGCAAGTGCAACCAGAAGAAGTAGCAATTATTGCACCGGGTTTAGATGCGATCGCTCGTTATACTCTAGTAGAAATCCTCGTCAAGCAAAATATCCCAGTAGAATCGCTCAATGACCAACGTCCCCTAATTAGTTCGCCCGTGATTCGCGCCTTACTCACCATGCTGGCACTAGTTTATCCCGGCTTAGGCCGCCTGGTAGATCGGGATGCGGTGGCAGAAATGCTGGTTGTATTGAGCAGGAAACAACAACCACCAGAAAACTCTACAGACGCGATGAATCGGGTATCTACAACAGACACGATGAATCGCGTCTCTACAAATATTGATCCGGTACGTGCTGGTTTGATTGCAGATTACTGCTTTGTACCCCATCCCGATCGCCCCAACTTGCTACCAGTATCAGCCTTCGAGCGCTGGGATCGAATCGGCTATGCAGCTACTACAGCCTATGGTGAGATATTACAGTGGTTAGAACAGCAGCGATCGCAACAAGAATTGCGGTTAATTCCCAGTCCCATTTCTCTGTTAGACAGAGCAATTCAGCGCTTTTTGTGGAATGGGAGCAATCTCCCCTACGAACAACTAGCAGCATTGCGGGAATTATTAGAAACCGCCCAACACTACTGGGAAATTGACACCAGATTACGACAAATTGCCCCAGTTGAGACAACGCCTCACACAACTATTATTGAATTCATTCAATTACTGCGACGCGGTACAATCACTGCCAATGCTTACCCGGTGCGCCCCATTGGTGGAGCAAGAAAGGCTGTCACCTTAGCAACTATATTTCAATATCGATCTAGTAGGCGATCGCACCAGTGGCATTTTTGGCTGGATGCTGGTTCGCCACTATGGGCCAAAGGTGGTGCAGCAACTCTGTTCGGTGCGCCGTTTTTCTTGCGAGACAGGTTGGGCGAACCTTGGACAGCAGAAGATGAGAAATTGGCAGAAGAAGAACGACTGCAAAGGATTTTGACAGATTTGCTCTCTCGTGTATCCGAGAGAGTTTATTTGTGTCATAGCGATTTAGCAGTGAATGGACAAGAGCAAATAGGGCCATTGTTACCCTTAGTGAATGCCTGTGTAACGGTTATTTCTGAATCTACTGTTAATTGAACGTGAGTTCGATGAACCTTCACCCCAGCCCTCTCCCACTGGGAAAGGGAGGAGCAACGAGAAATTAGGGTTTTGGCTCCCCTCTGGGTGTCCAAGAGGGGTTGGGGGAGAGGTCAAAAAAAGGCTTGTCGAACTCACGTTAATTGAATGGCTCAAGCTCAGATCCCCGACTTCTTCAAGAAGTCGGGGATCTAGTTATTCACGAATGATTAAGTCAGGCTATAGCCTTTGGATTGTTATACAGTCTGATTGACGGATATTTATAAATCAATACACTTTCAGTTATCGCCAAAAACCTTAAAATTCAGGTTTCTAGACCTTTACTATAGTCAAAATAGCCTGTATTAATAATTCTTGCTCAATTGGTTTAGAAATATGTTGTTGAAATCCGGCAGCTAGTGCTTGTTGTCGATCGATTTCTCCGGCATAAGCAGTCACGGCGATCGCAGGAATTTCTCCGCCTTGTTCGGGTGACTGCTTTCTAATTTGACGAATAAGGGTGTAGCCATCCATATCGGGCATACCAATATCACTAATTAACAAATCAAATTTTGCTTGCATCAAATTGTTTAGAGCATCATGTGCTGAGTCCGCTTCAGTCACTTGTACTCCGTACTGTTCTAGCACGAAGGCAATGAACTCCCGTGAATCTTTGTTATCGTCTACCAGCAGTGCTTGCAATCCATTGAGATTAAAATCTGAGCGATCGCGATCGGCGGTATTAACTTGATTCAATTTTGAAGCAGCGATCGGTGGCAGTTTGACTGTAAACACTGCTCCTTGCCCTTCTCCAGGACTCGCTGCCTGAACGGTTCCGCCGTGCAATTCAACCAAATGACGCACGATCGCTAACCCTAACCCCAACCCACCAAATTTTCGCGTCGTTGTCCCATCGGCTTGGCGAAAGTAGTCAAAGACGTAGGGTAGAAAGTCACCAGAGATCCCCCTACCATTATCGCTGACAGTGATTTGAGTGTATTTCGCAGCACGACTATCTACTTCATCCTCGATCGTTTCTAACCGCACCTCTACTCGACCACCCTGTGAGGTAAATTTAATCGCGTTAGAAAGTAGATTCCAAACAACTTGTTGCAAGCGACCAGAATCACCCAACACTTGCCCAACATTCGGTTCAAATATTGTTTGAATCTGAATAGATTTAGCTTCAGCAGCAAGGCGCACGGTTTCAAGTGCAGCTTTGATAGTAAAAGTCAAACCGACTGGAACTGTGTTTAAAGCCAACTTACCTTGGAGAATACGCGACACATCGAGCAAATCTTCGATTAATTGTGCTTGCAGTTTCGCGTTGCGCTCGATCGTTTCTAGGGCGTACTGAGTTTTGGCTGCATCCTGGTGACTTTTTTGCAAAATTTTTGCCCAGCCCAGAATTGGATTCAAGGGCGATCGCAATTCATGAGACAGCACTGCCAAAAACTCATCTTTGATGCGGTTGGCTTGTTGCGCTTGTTCGGTCTGTTGCTGCAAAGAAATCATTAGTTGATTGAGGCGATCGTTTTGCTCTTGCAGCAATGCTTCTGCTCGTTTACGTTCGGTGATATCAGACAGAATGAAAACGGCGCCTGTAAGATTCCCATCCCGATCGAGTACCGGATCGATGGTTTTGGCAAACCACCGTTCTTGAGACTGAAATTCGAGAACTTGCCGTTGGTGGGTTTGTTTCGCACGGCGAAAACAAGTGCCATCGCCGATTCCCAATTTTGCGCCCATCAGCTCGTGGTGGGCATAACCTAAGATTTCGTGGGAGGGCTTGTTAAAAAGCTGCATCATCGCTCGATTACAGCGCATAATTCTACCTTCTTGGTCTACCAGAGATACGCCGTCGTTCATGGAATCAAAGGTGGTTTGCCACTCCCGCGCTGAGGACAAAGCAGCTTCCTCCGCCCGACGAATTCGCAGCAGCGATCGCAAAGTGGCAAGCAGTTCAATCGGTTCAACGGGTTGCACCAGATAAGCATCAGCACCACTATCTAAGCCTTCTGCTTTATCCTGGCTTTGGACAAAACTTGCAGAAAGGTGTAGCACAGGAATAAAAGCCGTTTCTGGATTTGCCTTAATTTGGCGACAGACTTCAAAGCCGCTGATATCTGGTAATTGGACGTCTAAAATTATTAAGTCAGGCTGAAAGTTAACAATAGCTTCTAATCCTGCCGCTCCAGTTGCCGCTTCCACCACACTAAAGCCTGCATTTTGCAAGATACGGGTAACAACGTAACGATTGGCTTCGTTATCGTCAACATGCAGGATCGTAACTCGTGGCTCAGACATGACTTTTCCCTGAAACCTCTAAAACAAGTCCGGCTTTGACGAGCGCATCTTGAAGTTGAGCGATCGTCGTGGTTTGAGAGCCTATTTCTTTGGAAACAATGGCTATGCTTTGCGCCGCTAATCGGCTTTGCGCTTCAGCATCCAGTTGGGCAGATGAGTGAATAATCACAGGAATCGCCTGAGTGACGGAATTGTTCTTAAGTTGCTTGAGTACATCAAACCCGCCGAGTTCTGGCATCTCCAAGTCCAGCACGATCGCGTTTGGCTGCTCTCGTTGTGCCAAATTTAATCCTTCTTTTCCATTTGCGGCTTCTAAAATACTCAATGGTGTATTTATCAACAACTGTTTCACAAGATACCGATAGGCGGGGTCATCGTCAATTAACAAGATTTTTTGAGGCTTGTTCTCAGTAATTAGCGTATTAAGTTTGTTCAATAGCGGCAATCTGTCTACTGGCTTAATTAGAAAACCGTTTGCTCCTAACGCCAATGCTTGCTTCTCGTTATCAATGATGGTAATCACGAGTACAGGGATAGTGCGGGTTGTTTCATCCCCTTTGATTTCTCGCAAGAACGTCCAGCCGTTTTGCCCCTCCAGCAAAATATCTAGCATAATTGCCGCCGGTCGAAATTGTTGTAAGGCAAGCCTTGCTTGAGCTAAGGTGCGGGTAGCAATTAATTGATAGATTGATTGCTGAAGATGCTTTTCGTAAATAAATAGAGTTTCTGGATGATCTTCAACCACCAGAATCGGCAGGCGAGTTGGCTCAACTGATGTGATTGGTTGCAGTACGGTGGTCAATTCGCTGGTATCTGGGTAGACGATGGGAATCAAGGCTGTAAAGGTAGAGCCTTCACCTGGCTGACTTTTCATCGAAATGCTACCGCCAATTAGCTCCGCTAGCTTGCGCGATAACGGCAATCCTAAACCGGTTCCCTTCACTTGCTTTTGCAGAGGGGACTCAATTTGCATAAAATCCTCAAAAATCCGCTCTCGATCGGCGGGAGCAATGCCGATACCCGTATCAGATACAGAGAAGGTGACGGTATGACCCGTTTGCACAGCGTTGACGCGCACCTCTCCCCGCTCGGTAAATTTGAGCGCATTCGAGACAAAGTTTCTCAGAATTTGAGCGACTTTCCCCTCATCGGTATAGAGTGGCGAAATACCTTCAGGTTCCTCGACAATCAGCGTCACGGAGGAGCCTTGAACCAATAATGGGCGCAGCATCCCCCGTAGCGTGCCAAACAAGTCACTCACTTCAAAAGAACTGGGATGCACTTCAATTTTTCCAGCTTCCACCTTTGCCAAATCTAGCAAGTCGTTGACCAATTCTGATAATCCGCTTGCTGCCTTTTGGATGAATGTCACCTGCTTTTCTTGCTCAATGGTCAAATCGCCATCTATCCGGGCTAGCAGCATTCGAGAGAGGGAGAGAATCGAGTTGAGCGGCGTACGAAACTCGTGGCTCATGTTCGAGAGAAAGCGGGTTTTTAACTCGTTTACCTGTTGCAGGGAGCTGGCTTTTTCATCCAGTTCTGCATAGAGGGCAACCACACCGCGATTGGTTTCTTCCAATTCCTGATTCAGTTGGCTTAATTCTTCCTCACGCTTGCGTAGCTCTGCCATTGCCTGGAGTAATTCCTGGTTTTGCTGCTGGATTTCTTGATAGGGATTTTCGGGCGATCGCCCAATTACGGTTTCTCGAATCTGCTGCAATTGGGAATCGCTGAAAGTAGGTGTGCGCTTCGACAACCTTTTGCCGATTGTCACGGTTGTTCCCTGTCCCGGCAGCGATTCAATCTCAAAAAAATCCATCAATCTACGAGTACCCACGATGCCTAGCCCCGCTCCCGTATCAGAGGTGTGGCGTCCGGCCAAAACGTCTGCTAAATCAGGAATGCCTCCACCCCGATCTTGAATCCGAATCAGAAACGCTTGCGGCTCTCCCACCACAGAAAATTCAACCGTTCCGTCTTGGGCATATTGAAAGGCGTTGCGGGCAATTTCGGAAACTGCCGTCGCCAACCGCGCCCGATCTTGAGCATCAAAGCCCAACTGCTCGGCAATCTCACGAGTTCGTTGGCGAGCTTGCACAACATCCTGTTCGTACTGGATGGCGATCGTGAAAACCTTTGTCATCTGCCCATTCCTTTCGCGACTAACACCGTCACATCGTCTCGCTCTCGGTTAAAGTCTCGGTATAGCACACCTGCAATCAAGCTGGGATGTTTTTGCATTAAGCCTGGATAGCGATCGATTTGCCACTTAGCGCCTAATCCGTCAGAATGCATAATTAAAAGTCCGTTGGCATACCAGGGATAAGTAAACTCTTGAATTTTGTGGATTTCATGTCCGACCGTGCCGTTATGAGATAGCAAATTGCGGTGCTCAGTAAAGGAGAAAATGCTAGCAGCGATGTTGCCAATGCCAGCAAAGCGGACAGACTGTTGTTCAAAGTCGATTTCGGCAATGGCCAGTGCTGCTCCTCGCGTACTTCGCAAGGCGGCGTGGGCAGCTTCGACGATCGCCCCAGGAGAACAATGAAGATGTTCTTGAAACATTCTCACGGCTGCTTCTGCTGCTGAGGCAGCCGCAGGCCCATGCCCTAAACCATCGGCTACTAGCAACAGACTACGGCAACAATCGACTTCACAGACCCAGGTATCTCCAGAAACCTCTTCTCCTCGTTTGGGCAAACAGATCGCTCCAATTTCTAAAACCTTCTCAGGCAGATGAGGTGCTGGGCCTAGCCACAGGTGAGCGAGGAGCGCTGTTCCTTGGTTGGGAATCGAGTAAATTTCAAATAAACCAGAAAGGCGACGAATTGCACCCATACCATTGCCCAAGGTTCCGGCTGTGGAAAAGCCATCTTGCAAACACTCATCCACATCGACCATTCCCTCTCCTTTATCTAGCGATAAAATTTCAATGCCAATTTTGGAATCTTGCCTGAGCGATCGCATTAGCACAACTCCGCCGTGGGCGTGTTGCACCAGATTGTTCGCAATTTCTGTCACCACAATCCCAACCTTGCCCCGTTCTGTTTCCTGAAAACCCAGCCGAGTTGCTAAAGCCATCGCCGCCCGTCTGGCTTCCCCGATCTGGCTAGATTCAGTAATTGTGACGGCGACAGATTCTCTCATTTTATTTCCATCGTACAATTATTATCCGTGTCCCTTCTCCCACCACAGACTGAATATCAAACTCGTCGGCAAGTCGTTTAGCACCACCTAGCCCCATACCTAAGCCGTTGCCCGTTGTGAACCCATCCTTTAGTGCCAGTTCGATATCGGAAATTCCCGGCCCCCGATCTTCAAAGGTTAGCCGAAGTCCTCGTCGTCGCCCTTCCTGAAGCGTTTCTAGCTTGACTGTGCCGCCTCCCCCGTAGTCTAGGGTATTGCGGGCTAACTCACTGGCGGCAGTAACAATTTTAGTTTGGTCTACTAAGCCAAAGCCAATCTCTACGGCAAGGTTGCGCACAGCCTGCCGAACTAAAATTACATCTGTAGAAGATTGAATGTTAATCGTTTCAGTCTTCTGCATGATCATCTGCACGCCATTTAGTGGCAGTGATTTGATTTGTGGTTTCATTGAGTGACGATCGCAACAATGCCATACCCTTTTCGACGTTTAGGGCAGTGCGAATCCCCGTCAGCGACAGCCCCAATTCCACTAAGGTGATTGCCACAGCAGGCTGCATCCCAACGACAACTGTCTCAGCATCTAGCACCCGTGACATTCTGGCAATGTTGGCTAAAACCCTACCAATGAAGGAATCAACAATCTCTAATCCCGAAATATCGATCAGCACACCGCGAGCGTGAGTTTGGGCGATCCGGTTGGTCAAGTCTTCTTGTAGCGTTGTGGCGAGGCGATCGTGCATATCTACCTGAATCGTCACAAGCAGGAAATTGCCCATTTTAAGTATAGGAATGCGTTCCATTGCTTCCTACCTATTTAGATTGAGGGCGGGTAATGGTCGTTCCTAAACGTTTTAGCGCCGTGAGAAAGGCATCGGCTAACGTTGCTTTGGTGACTATATTTGTCAAATCAATGCCGAGATAAACGATTGTTTGGGCAATTTGAGGACGAATGCCACTGATCATACAATCAGCTCCCATGAGACGGGCAGCAGTAACGGTTTTGAGCAAATGTTGAGCGGTCAGGGTATCGACAGTAGGAACCCCGGTAATGTCAATGATGGCAACTTCGGAACTAGTTTCGACAATCTTCTGCAATAACGATTCCATCATCAGTTGAGTCCGGGCACTATCCAGGGTACCGATTATCGGCAATGCCAAAATTCCCTCCCAGAGTTTAACGACGGGGGTAGACAGCTCCATCAACTCTTCTTGCTGCCGTAAAATCACTTCTTCTCGCGTCTTTTGATAGACTTCAATTGTCAGCAATCCTAGCCGATCCAATAAGTTTGTGGCTAACCAGATATTTTCACCCAATTCAATCGGGTCTTTGAATTGCTGACGCATTCGTTTGAAGAGGGGTTTCTTGAACGAAAAGACGAATGTAGCCGTTTCTGAGGGTGTGAAACCATTTTGCGATCGCGATCGAGAAATGCTGTTGAGCATCTCCCGCATCTCCTGCCACTCCCCTGCCTGAATATTGGTATTGCCCCGCCCAACGGCAATCCGAAACAAACTCAGGAATTCCCGGCACTCCTCTTTTAGATGGGCTTCTTTAATCAAGCCTCTGCGAATATTGACAATAGCTAGTTCCTGAGTCCACTCCGACAGCAAGTCTGCCTCGAAGGTTTCTAATATTTCTGATATCTTACTTTCGCTCATCGTTTCTTTGAGGGCAACCGGTTTCATTAGTTCAAAATCAGTGTATGACGATTCAGCCCAAGGTGAAAGCGACGATTACAAAAAGCCTAAAAGCTTGCTAGATATGAAGTGCGATAAATTGGGCAGACATAGAGCGATACCTGGGTTGGGCTACGCCTACCTAAGATTATTGAGAATCGGCAAAAAAGTTACATAAAATGCCTCCATATAAAAAGTTTAAGTAAGTCGGTGCAAAAAAACCAAACTGTGTAAAGAAAAGTAAAGAAGCCTCAAACTCTTTCTCCCCCTGCCCTTTACCTTATCCCAACAATAATTATTTACACCGATCTACTTATTCTGACTCCTGCTGTATTTAATGCAAATTTCGGGACTGTGGTTGAATGGGAAGCGGAGAACGAGAAGGTACTTTATCCCGCCATAAAAGCAAAGGAATACAGAAAAATCCCAAAATAATTACAACTCCAGCCATGATCCAAACCATTAACCTATTTGGTCTATAGTTCCCTGTTTCAATTTGCCAGAAAACTTGGTTGTATCGCCATGCAGCTAAGGCAATAGTCGAAATTCCAAAAATTACCAAAGCAATACCCAAATTTTCCGAGCTAGATAATGGACTTACTGGAGGTTCTTGTTGAGTAATAGTAATATTCAACTGACGCAGAAATATACCAAATCGCGCGATCGCAAAACCAAAGCCAATCAATGCAATCGAAGTGCGTAGCCAAGCCAGAAATGTACGTTCGTTCGCTTGATGCTCCCTTTGGCGGTCAATTTTCGGTATTTTATTCATGAGTAGTTTTTAACACCAAGTTCCTCTTGAAAAGTATTCGTAATATTGATGAAGTTTCGTAAAAGTCTAATCTAAAAGTGTCCTTAGATTTTGGGAAAACTCATTCTATATCTAGAAAATTCTTGACTATGCTTGATGACAACGATTTTGCATTAGCCTCGGCTGTTGACACTTCGGTTGTGGTGCTTGAGGAGCTATCTTTACATCCTCAGCCAGAAGTTCGTGAGGCTGTAGCTAAAAATCCGAATACGCCCACGAAAGTGTTGCTGAAATTAGGTAAGGAGTTTCCAGACGCAATTACGGCGAACCCGATTTTTAATCTTTTGCTGTTGGAAAATCCTGAGAGTCATTTCGTTAGACTCTCTTTAGCGCGTAGCACAACAACTAGTGAAAGTGCGATCGCTCAGTTATCTAAAATCGAGGATAAGGAAATTCTTCTTGCTGTGGCTAGAAATCCAAAGACATCTCTTGAGATTCTGGAAGAACTTGTAGAAAACCCGCCTCTTTTCTGCGATGACGAGAATGCTGATGAATCTGATTTCGATGAACTTTTTACCGCGATCGCTCAAAATCCCAACACTTCTGAATCGTTATTGCTTCAACTAGCCGAGGATGGAAGCAGTTATGTGAAAATGGCGATCGCTGAGAACCCCAAAACACCCTTATCCCTGCTAAATAAGTTTGCAGATTGGAGAAGTATGCATGAAGCAATTGCTCGAAATCCTCAAGCATCAAGCGCAATCTTGGAAAAACTAGCGGGAGAAAATGAGAAAGAAATTCGCGATCTGGTCAAGAACCATCCAAATGTTTCCGAAACTGCGATCGCCATCATCAATTTTATCGAGGGAAAACCTGGAACATCCATCGACTTGCTAGAGCAGTTAGCCAGCGATCGACGAGCCTCTGTCCGGCGATTGGTTGCTGCTCATCCCTTAACTCCTGCAAAGGTTTTAGAAAAACTCGCGCAGGATACAGATGAAGATGTACCCTTCAAAGCCGCAAACCATCCCAATGCAAACTCTACCGTTCTAGAGTTTTTTGCAGAGTTCTTGGTTAAGCAACATCAACGAGTCTCGCCATCAAATCGAGCCAGGTATGAAGAAAGTGCAGTTCGATTGGTGAGACGTTCTGACATTACTCCAAAAGTGTTAGAAAATCTGTTGCAAATGAATAAATATGATGTAGTAAGCGCGATCGCATCGTCTTTGAAAACACCACCCACTATCCTGCTTGCACTTACAGACTATCAAAACCAATCTAGCTCACACATTCACTTTCTCATAAATCTCGCTAAAAACCCCAATACACCTTCAGATGCGCTGGAGAAGCTTTATCTAAAAATCAACCAAACGCAGCATCCAAATACGATCGATGGTCTACATGATATTGCTTCTCATCCCAATACTCCTGTCCATTTGCTAGAACAATTCGCAGTTCATTCACGCACCGATCTTCGTGCAAAAATTGCCAAAAACGTCAATATACCGATTTCAATTTTGGAGCGGTTAAGCAATGATTCTGACTCTAGGGTTAGTAGTATTGCAAAACAGGCGCTGAAGGCAAGAGCTTGATTTCAGAACTGTTTTTGTAAAGGTCAACACCTTGCAGAGAGACTCTGAGAAAACCCAAGCGATGCCAGAATCTTTACAATACAGGACTTACGCACTGAAAACTTGAAAGCTTGATCCCCCCTAGCCCCCCTTAAAAAGGGGGGAATCTTAAAAGCCCCCTTTTTAAGGGGGTTGGGGGATCTCTTCTGCGTAAGTCCTACAATAGTAAATAAGGTAAAGATATATATCATCAAAATCAATGGCACTATTCGGATTTGGCAAAAAGGCAGTTATGCCCACACCTGAAGAAGCTTTGTCAGGAAGGGCACAATCTATGTCAGTACCCGCAGCTCATTATGTCAACAAGAATCCCTTAAAACCTCCTTTTCCCGATGGATTAGAGAAGGCAATCTTTGGCTTGGGCTGTTTTTGGGGTGCAGAACGCAAATTCTGGCAACTTAAAGGAGTTTACACCACCGCAGTCGGTTACGCTGCTGGTTTAACACCCAACCCCACTTATGAAGAGGTCTGTAGTGGGCGAACCGGTCACAATGAAGTGGTGTTGGTTGTGTTCGATCCCAAAGTGATTAGTTATGCCGAACTGCTCAAAGTCTTTTGGGAAAGCCACAATCCCACCCAAGGAATGCGTCAAGGAAATGATGCTGGCACTCAATACCGTTCGGGAATTTATGTATATTCCGAAAATCAAAAGCAGCAAGCAGAAGCATCGCGGGAAGCTTATCAGCAAGCCCTCAACAGCGCAGGTTATGGCAAGATTACTACAGAAATCTTGGATGCGCCGGAATTCTACTACGCTGAAGCTTACCATCAGCAATACCTGGCTAAAAATCCTAACGGGTATTGTGGTTTGGGAGGGACAAATGTTTCTTGTCCTGTGGGTGTAGTTGAATCACAAGTTAGTAGTTAGAAGGAAGCAGGGGAGCAGGGGAGAAGTTACAGTAAGTTTTCCCCTCAGCCCCCCATCCCCTCTGCTTCTTTCTTGTGCCCAATGCCCAATGCCCAATGCCCCACTAAAATGCAGCTTTGAGCAAAGCGATCGCTCGCACCCACAACATAATACTAATGGGCGCTCCAATTAGAATACCAGCGATCGCCCAACCTCTCTGATGGGCTTTGAATTGTTCAATACTGCGCCACCGTCTACTTTTCCAAGCCCATTCATTGCCTTTTGCACCAAGTGCGATCGCCATTACCCACCAAGCATTAGGTACAAAACAGAATAGACCATACCACACTTGATTCGGCCACATCCACAACCAAGGCATCAGAAATGCGCCCCAATTCCAACCAAGAATTTCCTCTGGAACTGTTTCATTGTGATTATTAATCCCGCATCCAGAATTGTTGATGATTTCTCTTAGCGGCAAAAGTTGATTCCTGTTTGCAGATTTGACAGTCAGTCCCGATTTGAGGGCATTCAGTGCAACGCTAGCACTAGTAAATCTTTGTTCGGGAGCGGGTTCTATCAACTTTTGTAGCCAACTGACAAAACTGGGACTGAGGTTAACTCGGTCTGTAAATTGCAGTCGCAAATCCTGCTGGGGTAAATCAGAGGGGGAAGTTCCAGTAAGCAAATGAATCAAAGTCGCTCCCAGTGCATATAAGTCTGAAGCCGCAACTGCTCGACCACCAAATTGCTCCATTGGGGCATAACCATAAGTACCGACAACGGTAAAAGTAACGCCCTCTTTTGCCGCTTTATCCTGAACTGCACCAAAATCAACTAAATAAATCTGATTATCTTCGCCCCAGATTAAATTACTCGGTTTAATATCTCTATGTAACACTCCAGGATTCAACTCATGTAGATAGATGAGAATATTTAAAACTTCAACAGCAATTTTTTTGGCTCGCTTTTCACTAAACCTTTTGCCAATAGCAAGTTTATCCTTAAGCGACTCACCAGGGATATATTCTTGTATTAAGGCGAACCAGAGGGTGCGATCGTCGATACAAAAATAATCTATATATTGAGGGATGCGGGGATGATTTAGCTGTTTAAGGATTTGTGCTTCCCTCTCAAAAAGTTTCAGGTCATCCCACTGCACAGTACCGCCAAAGGACAAAAGTTTGACCACAACGGTCGAATTTTCGCCATCAGAGGCTTGTAAATCCAATGCTTGCCAAGTTTGACGAATTCCATTGTTGCCGAGTTGGCGCTGGATTTGATAACGATCTTGTAATATTTGTTCTGGTTGCAGCATCTTAACACCTGCTGGCAATTTACGTTGATCTGATTCCCTTATATTTAAGGATAGTCATTATCTACAGAAACTGTGGCAGCAATCCCTTTCTGTCTTAGTAAGCTGTTGTGCATTTGATTTGTGTAACTGGGATGGACAAGACGCTTTGCATAACTTGCCTTTAGTTAGACTGTATAGTACAATTGTACTGTAAACAGTGATAGGAAGACGATCAAGCTCAAGCAAGATATGTTGTTGGAGGAAAATAGCAAAGTCCTTTACAGAATAGGTTTGCCTTAACTTTCAAGATTATCTAACAAACTTTACAAACTGCTTAAATCTCTTGTCACAATAAGATTTATAATTAAAATATCAGTCATTCACCCCAAGGCTGAAGCCAACTGTTATACAATGCAGAATCCAGTGTATTTAACTTGGGGGAAGCTTTGCGTTTTCAGTTTAAAAAAAAGAAACTCGAAGCACTTTACATAGCAGAAAAAGATGCTCATAAATACCCAGGTGTGGTTGATGACTTTTTTGAAGTCATGGCGATTATTGATGCTGCTGTAGACGAGCGAGATTTATATGCTCAAAAAGGATTGAGATTTGAGAAGTTATCAGGAAAACGAGGAAAACAAGGACAGCGTTCTCTACGTTTGAATAATCAGTGGCGTCTAATTGTGACAGTGGATGAGGATGAGCAGGGAAATTATCTCACAATAATCGATATCGAAGACTACCACTAACTTTCGTCAGCAGGGGAGACAGCAATATGAGCCAGAAGCTAGCACCAGCAAGAGTACCAACACCAGGAAAAATTTTAAGTCGAGAATTAGAAGCCCGTGGCTGGACACAGAAAGATTTAGCAGAAATTATGGGGCGTCCAGTTCAAACCATCAATGAAATCATTCGGGGAAGCAAGCAAATTACACCTGAAACAGCTATCGAACTCTCTCAAGCCTTGGGTACTTCTCCAGAGTTCTGGACAAATCTTGAAGCAAAGTATCGGCTTCATCTAGTAGGAAAAGAAAAAAAAGAGCAAGATATAGCTCGTAAAAGTCGATTGTATACAATTGCTCCCATCTCTGAACTAATCAAAAATAAGTGGATTCAAGCAGCAGATTCAATTGATGACTTAGAACGGCAAGTATGTGATTTTTTCGGCATATCATCTTTAGATGAAATACTCCAGCTAGATGTTAATTTTTGTTGTTCCGAGCATCGAGAGCCAGAGGAAACTTCTCGCATAGCTTGGGTAAAACAAGTTGAGAACCTAGCGAAACAACAAGCAGTTGCTAGTTTTGAACGCAAAAAACTTGAGACTGCTATCCCTAAAATTCTTGCTTGTGCGAAACAAGTAGAAAGTATTGTGCAGATTCCTAAATTGCTGGCAGATTTAGGTGTACATTTTATAATTGTGTCGCATTTAAGCAAAACCTACTTGGATGGTGCAGCCTTATATTTAAACAGCAATCCCGTTATCGCGTTGACATTGAGATATGACCGGATAGATTCATTCTGGTTCACCCTCATGCATGAGTTAGCACATATTGTTTTAGGACATCAAGGAGCTTATTTAGATAATTTGGATGCGTTAGAAGAGAATGATGAGGAAAGAGCAGCTAACGAAAAAGCCGCTGACTGGTTAATAAATCCTCAGACATTAAATGAATTTATTATTACAAGTAAAAAAGTCTTTTCTCGGAAAGGGATTGAAGAATTTGCTCACAATCAAAATAGACATCCAGGCATAATTCTTGGTCGCTTACATTATGACAAATTAGTTCCCCATAAAAATTTGAGACCATTACTCGTTAAAGTTAGCCCAATTTTAGGTCATTCTACAGATAATTTTTGCGATAGTAAGCTTGATATTCCGCAGACAGCAGAGGTTCCCACCAATCACGATGATTGAGATACCATTCAACTGTTAAACGTAAACCCTCAGCAATTGTTACTGAAGGCGTCCAACCAAGCTGAGTTTTAATTTTGTTTGCATTAATTGCATATCTCCTGTCGTGTCCCTGTCTATCCTTAACAAAAGTAATCAACTGCTTGGCTGGATATACTGGTAAATCAGGTGCTAATTCATCCATCATTTGACATAAAAGTTGCACGAGGTTAATATTTTCCACCTCATTATTGCCACCAATATTGTATGTTTCTCCTGGTTGACCATGATTGATTACTACATCTAAAGCACGGCAATGATCGCCCACATAAAGCCAATCCCGTACATTTTTACCATCACCATAAACAGGTAATGGTTTCCCGATCAAAGTGTTGATACACATTAGGGGAATGAGTTTTTCGGGAAACTGATAAGGCCCGTAATTATTAGAACAATTTGTGATAATGGTTGGAAGTTGATAAGTATGATAATAAGCACGGACTAAATGATCGCTACCCGCTTTGGAAGCTGAATAGGGACTATTAGGAGCGTAGGGTGTCGTTTCACAAAAAGCTGGGTCATCTGCGCCCAGGCTACCGTAGACTTCATCAGTAGAAACGTGTAAGAAACGATAATCAGATGGTTGTGCTTTCGCTTCCCAATGTTGCCGAAAAGCTTCTAGTAGGGTGAAAGTTCCCACCACATTAGTTTGCACAAAAGCGGCTGGGCCAAGAATCGAACGATCGACATGAGATTCAGCGGCAAAATGGGCGATGGTATCAATATTTTCCGTTGCTAATAGGTTGTCTATGATGGTGCGATCGCAAATATCTCCCTGCACAAACCGAAAATTCTCTCTTCCCTCAAAGGGCGCCAAATTCAGACGATTCCCCGCGTATGTCAGAGCATCCAACACCACCACGCGATCGTTTGGATAAACCTGACACCAATGATGCACAAAATTTGCCCCAATAAACCCTGCACCCCCAGTAACTAATAACCGCCGACTCATTCAATTTCCTCTCTTTTCTCTGTGTTTTCAGTGTCTCTGCGGTTCGTTTCTATGACTTAAAATATTTCTTCCTCAATTTACCATATATCTTCTGAGCGAGTAATTTCGCCATCCGTATTTTAGTCAAACTCTTAATATTAGATGGCTGCTGTATTTTATGGTCAAAAAACTCATTTAACTCATCCAAAATAACTTGGAAACGCTTAATAATATTTTCAGTACGATGCTCAACCCAAAAATCTTCAGATAAACTAAAAGCTACTGAAGATTCAATTACTTTCAGAATCCGTTGCACATCATATTCTTGGGAATATCCAGCAATTTTATAGCAATTAAATCCAGGGTCTAAATAATCAGCTAGTCCACCGTTAACACTAGAAAATACTTGACAGCCACAAGCAAGAGCTTCCATTGGTTGTAGACCAAATCCTTCACTAACACCCTGTTGTGCCCAGTACTCAGCCGAATCATAGAGGTAAACCTTAGCTCGGTTAAATAGTCCAGGTAAATCCTCTATGTATGAGTCAACAACCAATACTTTACAACGTTTTTGCAACGCCGGAATCAATTCTTTAATTAAATACTCAGAAGACTTCCGAGCTTGAACTAAAACATCAATATCCCGTTCCAAACCTAAATTTTGAAACTCATCAGAAATTTGATTGGGCAAATAATAAATCAGAGAATTGGGTGATTTTTCTCCCCAATATCCCATTGTATAGCGGCTAACAGTCATGATTGGAATACTTGCAGGTAGCCTAAATGAATAACCTGGACTATGTGCATGGTAAACGACATTATATTGCTTAAGTTTAGCCACGAGTTGAGCTATATCAAATCCCCAACTGATTACAAAAATTACATCATTTAAATTTTTCTCTTTTAGCAAATCATCAATAAAAAGCTTATCTTTTTCGCGTTGACGGTAAGTTACAACATCAGCACTACAGAAATTCTGAGCTAGATTAAGTGCTTTTAACTCAGCCCAAAGACCACCACAGGCAAATTTGCTATCTGTACCGGGAAGTAAGAAGTAAAGTTTTCTCATAATTTTTTTAAGGCATTGGGCATTGGGCATTGGGCTTGGGCATTGGGCATTAAGGAGAGAAGAAAAATTACTTCTTTTCCCCTCTGCTCCCTGCCTTTGTGCTTCTTGCTCTCTTCATTCTTGCCAGCCCACTTTAACAAAATGTGCTTCACGCCCCCAAACATCGCGTGTACGGGTAATATTTTCAATTGCTAGGTTAAAAGGAATGGCAGTTGTTAGGTAACGCTGCACTATGGAACCTAAATCAGGTGCGAGTTCTGCGGCTGTCGTCGCTGCTAATCCTAAACCTATAAGTTGCTCAATTGGTCGAAATGGTAGCAACAGATGCACACCCACAGCTAATCCAGCTGTTAAGAACATTGCTACTGACAAATTTGTGCCACAACGGGGATGTACAGCCAAATCCCATTCTCCACTGGTGATGCGATGTCGAGCAAGTGTGACTGCACGCCGCAAATCACTAATATTTACTTCACCATAGAGGTAGAATCCCTGCTCAGTAGATAAACCGCCTAATAGTTCATTATCTAGTTGAACATTAGTGGATTCTGCTGGAGCAGAATAGGCGCTTTTTGATTCGCTAAGAACCCAAACAGTAGCATGTTCTAAAGCATGAACCTGCCGCAGCATCAAAATTTCTTTTAACCCTGGAATAAACGATAGCTGTCTGAGTAAGTCGGCATCTTGTGTGGGTTGCGGAAAGTCTGAAGATTGGTCTTCCAGACTCGGAACCTTCTCAGATACAGGTATCGTAAAATTCAAGTTAAAAAATTCAAAGGGAGACGAGCTACCCTGAAAAGAAGCGGAAGTATTCATTGGAACACTACTCCCAAAGCCGATGGGGCAACATAGATTTCTTTCAAATGTAACGCTTGCACCACTGAATTGTTGCTAATTTTTGTAGATGATTGTTTAGTTAGGGTATTGGGCATGGGGCATGGGGCATTGGGCATTGTAGATGCTTCTTCCCAGTCCCCAGTCCCCAGTCCCCAGTCCCCAGTCCCCAGTCCCCAGTCCCCAGTCCCCAATCTTTAATCCTATATCTGTTCTGTTGAATTTGGAAAGGAATTCTGACTGATCTTTTTAGTTTCCGAGTCCGAGGGTCAGCTGGCTCCACTTACATAAACTCCGGCTGAGTGAAGGACTCGGAACTTTTGGTAGAGTGTTCACACTGAAAACTTAGGCGTAAGGAGAGGAACAATCAGTACAACTCAAAATTGGCTTGTAATTTACTAGACCAAAGCAATTAAGCTTCTACTAGTAAATTGTTTATTCAATCTGGTTAGGCAGAGTACAGCAATTGACATCATTCAAACAGACTTTGCCCCACTGTAAAGCCCAGCGGACAAGGGCTACTCGATTATCTGTCTCAGTCTTAGTGAGAATATTACTGATATGGTTATCAACTGTACGCTTGCTAATCTCCAGTTTTGCTGCAATCTCTTGGTTAGTTAAGCCAGCGGCTACTAAGTCGATAATTTGCAGTTCTCTGTCTGACAGACTAACGGGGGTCTCAGACTTGCCACCAGCCATGACTATTTCTATCCTCCCTTGGTATATGTACTTAATCGCTCTTTCTAATTCTAGAAGATTCTTTTCTTGGTAGGGGTTTCAAGTGTTAGCAGTAATATGATTGTCAATATTTTCTTTGGATTTCAAGTTGCTAAAAATATAAACCACGCGAAATATCATGTAATAAATATAGCTTATTTTGATAAATATATTGTCTAAGCACTGAGATCAAGTAAGCGAGATTAGAAGCACATACACGCTATAAGAGTAGTAAAAATTGCTATTTAATTCTATGAAGGACTGGCGACAGATTAGCAAAAACTATTGTAGATTTTATACTGTAAATTCATAATCCTACATCAAAATCTAAAATTGAAAATGAGATGAGCAATCCCCGTGTTTTGTGCCTTGGTGAAATTTTGTTTGATTGTTTAGCCGATCAATTAGGGCTAAAGCTGGAAGAAGTGAAATCTTGGACTCCCTACCCAGGAGGGGCACCAGCTAATGTAGCCTGTGCTTTAGTCAAGCTGGGAATGTCAGCAGGATTTATCGGTGCTGTTGGCGAAGATGAGCCAGGAAATGCACTGGTCAAGCTATTACAAGATGTAGGTGTAGAGACTACGGGAGTACAACGCCATCCCACAGCACCAACGCGGCAAGTTTATGTTACACGGGATCTGGCTGGCGATCGCACCTTTGCCGGATTTGGTCAGTACGATACCGCAGAATTTGCCGATACTCGCCTGCAAGCTAAACAATTGTCAGATTCGCTGTTTCAAGAAGCAGATTTTCTGGTTTTGGGTACTTTGGAATTAGCCTATCCTGAAAGTGAAGCGGCAATTCACCGCGCTCTAGAATTAGCAGAACATTACGACTTAAAAATTGTGCTAGATGTTAACTGGCGTCCTGTATTTTGGAAAGAGCCAAACATCGCCCATCAAAAAATTCCAGAATTATTTAAGCGAGTTGATTTCCTCAAACTCTCCAAAGAAGAAGCTGAATGGCTATTTGAAACCGCAGATCCCGGAGCCATTACTTACCGTCTAGCTTCGATTGAGGGGGTACTGGTGACAGATGGGGAAAACGGCTGCACTTATTGTCTGGGTGAGAACGAAGGCAAATTACCCTCGTTTTCTATCCCCGTAGTTGATACAACTGGTGCAGGAGATAGCTTTTTAGCAGGATTCATCCATCAACTGAGTAAGTATGGTATCCACAGCTTGCGGGATGCAGAAACAGCAAAACGCATTGTCACTTATGCCAGCGCTGTTGGGGCACTGACTACTATTAAACCAGGTGCGATCGCTTCTCAACCTACTGCTGCTGAAGTCGAAGCTTTTCTCGCCACACATCAACTCTAGGAACTAGCATAAGCCACTGGGATATCAGCATTTAGTAGCTGATACTCCCGACTAGAAAATGTAAAAAAATCTTCATACCATTCTGCGGTCATATTAAACAATAAACGCAGTTGGAGAAGTTTTGATATTAGGTTAATGCATTCAATTTTTACTTTTAGAAGTTCTGAATTATCCTCAGTGTATGAGAGCAATGCACTCAGGTCAGATAGATTTTGAGATTAGTTAGATAAATACTGGATAATTCAGAATTACGGAGTAAAACACGCTTTATACCTGCGTAACAGACGAATCGTTGTGTACCTCACTTTCCTTGAAATCTGCTGTATAACAGTTCACCCGTTTGTAATTGATTAATCCGTTCAGTTGTACAAACAGGAAGGTGTCGCAGTCTATGCACAAAAAACATTGAATCTTTACACTTTCACGATCTGCATAAATAGTAATACTGATATCTATAAGTGAATAGAAAGTGTAAGTGAATAGAAAGCATAGATTAGCTTAAGGAATTGGTGAAGCATTATGAAAAACATCACAAAATGGCTTTTGGGCTTGGCGATTGTTCCTGCAAGTTTGGTATTGGCATCTAGTCATGTTAAAGCCAGTCAAATTGCTGGTGAGTGGTTCTTTGGTCTCTGGGATTGTAATATTGACGGTAGACCAGCAAAAATGCAGTGGAAAGTAGTCGATGACCCACAAACTAGTTGTAACGGTGATGTTTGCTCTACTACTTCTGGTGTCCGTCTCGTCGGGCGGTTTAGTGATAACGGTAGTGCGTGGGTTCCTTTAGGAAAACGTTTTTCCAGCAGACAAAAACAGGATTTAGGTATTCGTTATTTAGGTGCAGAACAAGATAACTGGTATCTCAAATATAACAGTCGTACTAAAATAGCAGATGGTTGGACGACATGGCGGGGTAAGCGCTATCCACTACAATGTCGTAATCGCAGATAAACATTTGCTATGCAAAATATGTAAATAAGCGATCGCTAAGTTTGAGTACTAAACACGCCAGTACCATATTTTTATTTAACTTGACAGGCTAATACTTTAACGTGAGTTCGATGAACCTCTCCCACGGGGAAAGGAAGGAGCAATGAAAAATTAGGGTTTTGGCTCCCCTCTCCGTGTCGGAGAGGGGTTGGGGGAGAGGTCAAAAAAGGGCTTGTCGCACTCACGTTACTTTAGTTAGCCTGAGTTTGTTGCCACAGAGTATCAACAGTTACAAACTTATAGCCTTGTTGTAGCAGTTGTGGAATGAGAATTTGAATTGTCGCAGCAACATCTTCTCCACCGCAAGCACCATCGTGCAAAACAATTATTGAACCATTTTTGACCTGCTGCATAATTCGCTCTACCACAGTAGTTACACCTGGACGCACCCAGTCTTCTGGTACAACGCTCCACATAACTGGCCGGTAATTACACTGAGAAAACAATTTTAAAGTAGCAGGTGTAAAGAAACCATTAGGCGGGCGGACATCTCGCACTTGTTGAGGTTGCAGGTTGCAGGCATTGTAAATGGCAGCTTGGGTTTTTTCTAAACTGTCCTTCAAGTCATTTGGGGAAAGCATGGGAAAAGAGCGGTGATCGTAGCCATGCAATCCGATCCAGTGTCCGCGATCGCTAACGGCTTTAGCAATAGCTGGTGAACGGTTGACGCAAACACCCAACCAAAAAAAACTCGCTGTAATCTTGTAACGATCTAACACTGCCAAGACTTCGGGTGTGTATTGCGGATGTGGCCCATCATCAAATGTGAGTGCGATCGCTTTAGAACCTGGATTTCCAGCCCAAAGGCAGTTAGGAAAACTTGGCTGGAGAATGCGGTAGAAAATTGGGAAGAGGGGAGCTAGCTGCATAAAGTTTTTTCTTTTTTCCGTAATCTTGCGTAACTACACTGATTACTTAATATGATGATGTCAAGCGCGATTCGGACGCTTAACAGTCTTATATCTAAAACTTACACGCTGTACAAATGGACAGTTATATGAATTAGCACTTATTGTAATGTTAGTGAGTTTTTCCCTTGTTCCTATTTCCAAGTTGGAAATGTAGTTTCCATCACAATCTATTCCTGGCTAGCTGACTCAACTTATTTTTTAGTTGTTAGCTCAACAGGAAATATCGTAGTCACAGAAGTAGAACGGAAAAGAAAATTACAGCTTTTTCATACATATAATTGTCTTTTTGGCAAATTGTAAGTCCTGATATTAACAATTACTCTTTATTCAGGATAAACTCTCATGGCAATTAATTTTTCCGGAACTAATGGCAATGATGTTATCTTTGGCAGTAGTGACAACGATACCCTCAGAGGCTTGGATGGTGATGACAAACTGTTTGGTAGTAATGGCGATGACTTCATAGATGGTGGTTTTGGCTTTGACACCATTGATGGTGGTACTGGAACTGATACCACATCTTACGCTTTCTTCTCTGGCCCCATTGATGCCAATCTCTCTAGTGGTGTAGTTAAGTTTCCGGGAAATTCTCCTCTCACAGATACCTTAGTCAGCATTGAGAATTTAATCGGTACAGCTGGCAACGATACGATTGTTGGTAATAATGCCAATAATGTTCTCAGCGGTGGAGCAGGTAATGACTTCATCGATGGTGGCTTTGGTTTTGACACCATTGATGGTGGTACTGGAACTGATACCACATCTTACGCTTTCTTCTCTGGCCCCATTGATGCCAATCT
>NZ_JAVRCC020000040.1:0-64456 GCF_034530975.2 Nostoc sp. DedQUE07
GGATTAGTTATTTACGGGCTGGATACCGAGATTGTCTAATCAACGAATCGCACTAACTTGTCTCCACCAAACATAGGGCGCAAAAAATCGACACTAGCATGAACAATGGGGAAAGCTACAGAAGGATTAGTAAAAAAATCTTTGAGATTAATACTTGATGCTTCTAAAGATTCTTCATAAGCTTCATGGCAAATACCCAAAACGTTAGCAAAATAAACTACCCCAGCAGCATCAGTATCTTGAAAGCGAACCGTGCGGTTATAAGTAAAAGGCATTTTTGACAATTGAATATTAAAAAAACAGCAGGATTATTGCCTAATCTACAAACTAATTTTATTGCAACTAAGTAAATCGGTGAGAAAAATTCTATTCTCCCAATTCTGAGTTTGTATCAAGATGTTTAGTCTTATCTAATGCTTTGGGGTGAGGAAAAGCGATCGCTTCTACATTGACTCCAACGGCGGAACCTCGAAGTCATTAAACGAGGAAACATTGTAAGACGAAGCGGCTAGAGCTTTCACCAGCTTACCATCAAGAGTCAGCAAAGTAGCACCTATCTGCTGTGAAAGTGCTACATAAGAGCCATCGTAAGCGGAGATTCCATAATTTAATGCGATCGCAACAGCATCCGCCATCAAATCAGCCGTGGAGACAACACGTAAAGGGAAGTTTTTGAGAGTTGCTAAATCTGCTGGCACATCAGCAACAGCATAAAGTCTGGCGCGGACATACTTCCAAATGATGTTGCCACACTCAATGTAAAACAGGTCTGGGACAAAGATCGCAGTTTGAGGATTGGCAAGATGAGCAAACAGTTGATTAACTTTCGGAGTTAGTGGCTCGTCTGGTATAAATTGCTTAATACCTACACTTGCGTCTACAACACACCTGAGAGGGATAGTCATCTGTCTCGGTCTTCTCGGATTAACGCGGTACTATCAGGCCATTCCACATCAGTCTGGCGACTCTCACGGCGAAGACGGATTTCCTCTAAGAGTTTTGGGACATTTTTTCGTCTTTCGTCCTCAGTTAACTGTGTTTTTGTCTTCTGCAAAGCGTTCTGCAATATTGTAATAACTTGAGCATCAACTGAGCTATTTTCAGCTTTAGCTAACTCTTGCAGTTGTTCATATAACTCATCAGGTATGTTTAGCGTATTAAGGGTAGCCATTGATTGAACTCCCAAAAGAATTTATTGGTAATGGTAGCATGATATCCATAAGGGATAGAGGGTGATTATACTTTTTGCTTTCTAATAACGTATTTGAATCTTTAATTATAGAGGTTAAATAATATTTAATTTTTAGTCTTCTAAAAAATCGTTTACATGGGTTTCAATCCATGTCATACAGTCTCTAAAGTGACCCATCTTATCTTGTGTCATCTGTTTTGCATGTGCATCAGCTCTATACTTGTTTATAGCTTCCATTTTTGAATTAAATTCATCTTGCTTACGTGAGAAAATGTGTTCAAAGGTTGACCATTCTTTTTTGATTATATTTCTCAAAATTTCAAAATATATATTTACCTTATCAGGATCGAATAAATCTTTATAAGCTATGTGATTATGCTTTTTTTGTTCCTCTTTACTAAAATAAACTAATAATTTCTCTCTTGCTTGATTCTCGCCGTATTTGGCTTTTAACTGAGTACGAACTATTTTCCTTAACTTTGGTTCTAAAGCATTTCTTCTTTGAGATATTTCATTTAACATATCTCCATTGCTTGCATTAACCTTTTTATATTTATTTTTTTGGATTAGATACTGTTTGACTGCATCTATTTTAAAATCATATTCATCTCTAGTCTGGCTGATAATTCCATAACCTTTTAGATGATTAGTATATTCTGTTGACTCACTAGCATACTGATTAAAAAAGTTAAGCTCACCAATGGCTAAATATTCTAGTAAATCGTACTCGTCAGGATAAAACTCACTTAATACGCTAACCATCATTTGAATATACTTAGAAGCATGATTTTTATCAAATTCATTTTTAGCTTCATTATACGTAATTCTATCTACTATAATTGGTAAATTTTGAGTGTTTAGCTTATGGATTAAACTACATACTTGTCTGATTAAAAATGGATGTCCACCATAATCTTCCGTTAATTTTGAATAAATTGTTTCCTCAAACTGCAATCCCATAATTCTCCCAAGTTTTCTAACCATATCTCTGGTTTGTGGTACATCAAATCTTGGTAAGTATTCAATTGGTATTGAGTGAAAAATAGGATTATCTTTCCCAAAAATACTTGATTGTTCTATACAAAGTGGGTTAGTTCCTACGATTAAATAAGAGAAGACATTATTTAATTTTTGGAAATTAGCTCTTAAAGTTTGCCAGAAAAATATAAAATCAAATTTTTTCTCCCAGTGTGTAACACTAGAAATATTAAAAGTTATACGTTCGATTTCATCAAATATTATTAAAATGCTTTCTTTTTGAAATATATGATATATTCTACAAATTTCTTCGGCAAAAATTTGAGAAGCATTTTCTTCTGTATATTGATCTTCTGTTTGCAAGAGTAAATTTAATTTATATTTTTTGTGAATTTGTAAAATTATATAATGTAAGCATTTATTCCATCTCCTTTGTTGAAAACTGGTATCATCGCAACTAATCAAAATTGATTTTGCACCTCTTTTATCTAGTGCCCTTTGAACACCAAAAATTACAGAGGTTTTTCCTGTTTTTCGTAATCCAAATAATCCTGAATTTTCATTTGAAAGATGTCTAGTTACTATTCTATTAATAATATCGGTTCTACCAAAAAAGTATAAATCTTTTTTTAATGGAGATTGAAAATCAAATAAGTCCCTTGTATAAAAATTGGTTATAAATTTATTTCTTAAGAAATAAGAATCACTATAATTATTCAAAATTTCGCTATAAGATATTGGAACTATAACCTGAGATTCTTGAGATTCCTTTAAATAGTTTCTGATTTTTTCTTCTATTTTATCGTCTTTACTCAACATAACACTACATATTTTGTCTATTCTTAAATCTTGAAGTTGATCTGAAACAGCATCAATCGCGTCAGTTGATCTAGGCTGAAAAGACTCATAATCACTAAAAATAATAATTAATTCTCTTTCAAAATTAAAAAGCTCCTGATAATTTTTAGGTGCTTTAATTAAGGCATACTTGTATTCACTTCTGTCTCCGATTTTTAAACCATCAAGCCTAGTTACAAACCATTCATTAGCAAACTTCTGAAGAATCTTTTCTTCTTCGTCGCTCAGTATGTATAATTTACGTTGCACTTGTCCGTGTAAACCCGGTTTTATTTGTTCTTGCATACTTAAATTTATTACCCTTATATTACAAAATTGAAAATGTTCTATCTGCCTAAGCCTTGTCTATGACAGCTTGGTATCAATAGAAAAATTCAATTATATTGTATAAATTATAAATATCCTTTTAATTTTAAAAGTGCTTTATGTTGCTTAAAATTCTAAGTGTATAGTTAAGCTTAAGGATGTTGCACTTCTATCAGCCAGCCTTATAGATTTAGTGATAGCAGCCAAAATTTGATAAAAGTATCTCTGTTAAAATACCTCTATGTTTAAAGCTATTGTCAAACATTAGGTTTAAGCTGGCAATTGAAAAACATAATCATGATGTAATCATGACTATCATTGGCTGCTACTATTCGCAAAATATTCAACGGAGAGGGGGAGATTCGAACTCCCGGAGGTTTTAGCCTCATCCGATTTCAAGTCGGACGCAATCGACCACTCTGCCACCTCTCCAATAAATCTGTCAAACTTGTGCTTATCCTAGTTTCAGACGCTATTCAGGCGCTTTTGTTAGTTAGCACTAAAGCTGACAGATAATACTATATCGTATCATCTACGCAGATTGCACTACTGGATGCGAATATCTACGACACAATACGCGATCGCTCGTACAAAATTTCCCCCTTAGCCACCTGAAAGTCATTCCCCACCCAAACTAGGGAAACTTGCGAAACTACACCCGCCTCTAGGGTGACAATGGAAAAATTACGCAACTTATCGCCGTCATTTTCCACAATCCTGGGGACACTAGCCGCATTTAAGTAAATTGTCCCCTCTGGACTTCTAAAGATGGGCTTGCGCTGCACCTTTTTGGTATGGCGTAAATCTCGGTGCATGTGACCAAATGTCACCAGAGGAATGGTTTTACCAGCAGTCAAGGCTTGAGAAATCGCCTCGCCCAAATCTGGATCGCCAAAATCGCCGCCAATTGGGTGCCAGTCTTTACCGCAGGGGTCTTCGGGGCGATCGCCTAACCCACTAGGCCCATTGTGACCCAAAAATATAATTGTCTCGTAAGCGGCGCTTTTAACAGCTTTGAAGATGCGATCGGCGGATTCTTCCAAACTCGTCACACCGTAACGTTCTTTACAGATTTCCGCGAATTTCCACTCTGGGCCACCCCAAGTAAAGGGGCGACCCCCCACTACAGTTAAATTCCAAGCGGGAAAATCCAGCTTACCGTAACCAACATGGGACGAACCTAATAAATCGAGTTGTTCCTGTACCCAGTCTTCCTTAGAGCGGTCATAAGGAGCCTTTTTACGTCCCCATTCGGTGGCGGTGTACCAGGCATCGTGGTTGCCCATCACGGCTGCTTTGGGAATATCGAGAGAAGCGATCGCTCTGACCACTTCCACCGATTCATTGCCAAAATCCCCGACAAACAGCACTAAGTCAACACCCAAATGCTTGAGTGCAACGCCATCTTCCACTTCCCATTGGTCGTGAATATCTCCAACTACAGCAATTTTGAGGTTTATCGATTGAGTTTTCTGACTGGTCATGCCACTTTCCTTGCCGTCTATCTCCAGGATATGAAACTCAGCCCGATTTGGACACAACCCGAAAATATCAACCGTCCACTATTTTTGGTAAAAACTACTATAATTGATTCCACAGGACATAAATTTGCAACATAAAGCACCCCTAAACTGTGTTTACCACTGCACTAGCTCAAAGAGAAAACACCCAACTGGGTGAACTATTACTAGATTTGTTTGCCGCGATTCAGAGTCTCAAAAAAGAACTCAACGCCGTTATCCTGGCACATTATTATCAAGAGCCAGATATTCAGGATATTGCAGACTTTATTGGGGATTCATTACAACTAGCAAGAGCCGCCGAAAAAACCAATGCGGATGTGATTGTCTTTGCTGGCGTTCACTTCATGGCAGAAACAGCAAAGATACTTAATCCTGATAAATTAGTACTTTTACCAGATTTGGATGCTGGTTGTTCTTTAGCAGACAGTTGTCCACCAGAGGCGTTTGCAGCTTTTAAAGCAGCGCATCCGAATCATTTGGTGGTGTCTTACATCAACTGTTCTGCTGATATCAAAGCGATGAGCGATATTATTTGTACTAGTTCCAACGCTGTGAAAATTGTGCAGCAGATACCCAAAGAACAGCCGATTATTTTTGCTCCAGATCGGAATTTGGGGCGGTATGTCATGGAACAGACGGGAAGAGATTTGGTGCTATGGCAAGGTAGCTGTGTTGTCCATGAAACCTTTTCGGAAAAGAAAATTGTCCAGTTAAAAATTGCCCATCCTGAAGCAGAGGCGATCGCACACCCAGAATGTGAAAGTAGTGTATTGCGCCACGCCAGCTTTATTGGCTCCACAGCCGCTTTACTCAAGTATTGTCAAAGTAGCCCCACCAAAGAATTTATCGTTGCGACAGAGCCGGGAATCATTCACCAAATGCAAAAACTTGCTCCTGACAAGCATTTTATTCCTGCCCCGCCAATGAATAACTGCGCTTGTAACGAATGTCCGTTTATGCGATTAAACACCCTAGAAAAGCTTTACTGGGCAATGAAAAATCGTACTCCCGAAATTACCATGTCAGAGGACATTCGGCTGGCTGCACTGCGACCAATGCAACGAATGCTGGAAATGAGCGTGTAACCAGTATTTTTTATCGAGATGGTAGAGACGCAGTTTTGTTGCGATCTCTACCTGCAAGTTATTTTTTCTAATAACTTGCAATTTATAAAACATGGTGCTAAGATTTTAAATCGTGAGACAAATCGGGTCGGTGTCCGAGTGGTTAATGGAGACGGACTGTAAATCCGTTGGCTAGCGCCTACGCTGGTTCAAATCCAGCCCGGCCCACCACTTACGAAGTTATAAGTTATAATGACTGGGTTAAGAGCAAAGCTCCCAGCATTGTAACTTAAAACTGAAAAATCAAAGTTATATATTGCCCGTGTGGCTCAGTGGTAGAGCACACCCTTGGTAAGGGTGAGGTCACGAGTTCAATCCTCGTCACGGGCTTTTTAAATTGATACGTCATGGATTGTTAACTGTCCTTGTACTTTTCCATAAGCTTTCTTTACCCAATACCCTCTAGGTGGCTTTTCTATCCCATAAGCCTTACACCACTTTTCTACAGCCTTATCAGATACGCCAAAATCTTTCCCAATTTGCGCTGTTGGCTTTTCCCAAACTAGTTTTTCTAGTTCTTCTTTAGATGGCCTTTCTACTTTTCTAGTATGAATCCTAGAGTCTGGGTTAACCTTTCTAGGTGTTAAGTCAACACCAAACTCCTTGTAGGTTCGCTTAGACGCTGCTTCAGTTAAATCTATAAAATCTTCCCACCAGTAAAACGGTGTAGCTGAATTAGGTATTTGAGTAGTTATGTAGCAACCATTAAAGTTAATTGATGGATAAACAACTTTATCTATATCAGGCAGATAAACAGCATAAAAGTCAAAGTCATTTTCTTTATACTTCTTCTGATGAGTACCATTTTTATCTACCCAAATAGTTTTATTGACTACTCTATTATCTCCCGCGTATTTAGCTTGTATTTTGTAAAATTTATCGTCTTTGTAGGCAACAAAATCAAAAGATAAATGCTCACAAACAAATGGTGTGAGAATTAAGTATCCTTTTAAAGTTAGATCGGCGATCGCTTTTGTAGCAGCAATATCGCCTTTGTTCTTAGTATGATGCAGCAATAACGAACCCTCATTTGAGGAAATAATTATATCACTTCACGGTGCTTGAAGGTTCATATTGAGTAAAAACGAGCGCGGCAGGGTTCGAACCTGCGGCCGATTGCTTAGAAGGCAATTGCTCTATCCACTGAGCTACGCGCCCAAAACAAAATAATGGCTCCCAAAAGAGTCATCTTAACTATTATATCGTTTCGACGTAACAAGAAGCAATCGAAAATTGCAGATTTACCACTAGCAAGGCTAAGATGCTAGTCGCTAGTTAGTGCAATCTACACTGAAAACGAAACAGATGGGGTATTGGTTTAGATATATTGTGTTGTCAAGGGGTTATTTGCCCGTTAGCGCTAACGTCCTCTGGGCGGCTACCTTCGGGAAGAATCTGGCGATCGCGAGGCTCATTCCTACAGTATGCTAGGTAATTTCAGCCTTGGCGATACTGCCAAATGCCATTATATATTCCATATTAAGAGTGCCCCTGTGAGGAGTTATTTGCTAGTGCCATGTTTATTCTCAAACGGCAGGATGTTGAAATATCAAGCATTCAGCACCCAAAAAAGGATCAGCAGGTGCCGATTCTTAGTTATCAAGGGCAGACTTTCCGCTTGATTAGTGTTTTCAAAGCTAGTCAAGAGGAAGAAGCTAGAGCCTTATGGAGAGAATTAACGGATAACCGAGGTAAAGCCTGTGTTTTGCTGGAGGAACCGGAACGCTTTAGTGTTTGGGGTAAAATCCGTTTAGAGCAACTAGATAGTGACACAGGTAATCATGGCAAAACGGCGATTTTAATCCAAGCCGGTATTTTGCTGTTGCAGGGTGTTTCTATCGACATTGAAGAGTTTTTAGGTGCTAGACAAGCTGCATTATTTGAAAAAGATATTGCGGAGGTGTTCAAGCAAAAACAATTTCCCCAAGCATCTTCCTTAGAAGCAGTGAAATATCTGGTATCTACTAATCCTTTGCCAACAGCCAAAATACCTGATTGGCAAGAAAATCATGTAGTTATCCTGTTACAAGAACTGCATAGATTAGGAAAAGCCTATTTTGGCAATGCTAATTTTACCAAACAAGTAATTTATAAGCTAGAAGATATGCCAGAAGCCGAGCGATCGCTGTTTATCACTTGGCTAAATCAATCGCCACTGGGTAAACTATGGCAGTAGCAGGGAAATTTTTTCACAAAATTCCTGCCACTGGCACTTGCTTTTGGTGTCCGATTGTGTATTACCTAATAGACACACTGCTAGATATACAGTCCTTTAACTCAAAATACTGCCAGAGTGCATCTACATAGTCAAGTCCTATGAGTAACTCTTACGAGAATTCGTTCCTTTCTAAATCAATTTTCACTACTCAGAACATTGTCTTAGCTAATATTGGCTGGGCCGTACTGGCACTGCTATACTTTTTGTTATTTAGTGCCAAAGTTCCTGGAGCCGATGGCATAGAAAGCCGAGCCGAGTGGTATGTGATTGGCACAAATATTTTTGAAGCTTTAGCTTATTTGGGTGCCAGTATCTTATGCTTGAGGAACTGGCTGAGTCCGCAAATCGTCAGTGGGCGGAATGTTTGGCTCTTAATTGGGCTAGGTATGCTTTCTTATTTCGTTGGAGGGATAATTTTCGGTTATACCGAAATAGTTTTAAAAGATGAACCGGATGTGTCTGTGGGCGATATATTTTTTGTACTGACTTATCTATTACTTGGCGCAGGCATGATTTTAGCTGTGGCTTCCAGGCGAATCAATCTGGAAAAATGGCAGTGGCTAATTGTATTAGCAATTGCAGTGTTCGGTAGTTTGTTGGCATGGTGGATTTCTATGCAACAAGAAACACCCTCAGAACTGCTAGTCGCTATTTTGAATTGGTTTTACGTAGTTAGCGATGTAGTTTTGTTAATTATTGCTACCACTCTGCTACTAGCCTTTTGGGGGGGAAGAGTTTCCCAGTCTTGGCGAATGATTGCAGCGGCGGCCTTTTCGCTCTACATTGCAGATATGTGGTTTAAATATGCCCAAGGCCCCAATTATCAAAGTGGAGAAATATTAGAAGTGTTTTGGGTGTTTAGTGGAGTGTTATTTGGTATGGGCGCTGCCTTAGAATATGACGCATCACTAAGACGAACGCGGCGTACCAGCGGACGTAAACGAGCTTAGTAAAGATTTTTGGTATCTACCGTGAGAAAACTAACAGACTCTGACAAGCAAGAAATTCTTAAGTTATATCGAGAGACTGCTGAAACAACCTCAACTTTGGCAGACCGCTATGGTGTGAGTAATTCGACAATTAGTCGCCTGCTCAAAAGCACTTTGCCAGAAGATGAGTATGAATACTTAGTCTCCTTAAAGCGGGCTGCGAGAACTCCTGAAGGAAGGGCACAGGTGAGCTACGAGCAGTTACCACTGCTGAGTCAACCAGAACCAGAGCCGGAGATAGAAGTTCCACCCAGCGAAAGCCAACCCTTGGAAGTGCCAAAGGTTGAGCCACTACCACGTAAGATAATTCGTGTAGAGCAGGAAGTGTACTCAGAGGAAACGGCGGAGTCAATTGCTGCTAGTAGACGAGTGCGGCGACGCCCTTCGGCGACGGAGAAACCGAAACTCCGAGTCACAGCAGATAAATTAGAAACTCCAGAGCCAAAGCCGCCGGAAATAGTCAGCATCCCTATCCCACCGCTAAAGAATGAACATCCAGGAGCGGCTGTCATCGCGCACATGCTAGGCGAAGATTTGCTCGACGAATCAGAGGATTTGGATGATTTAGATGATGATGATTTAGAGGATGACGACTTTGAGGAAGAAGACTTTGATGATGATGACCTGGATGAGCAAAGACCTTTAGTTACAAGAAGAAGACCAGGTGAAGCATCAGTTGAAGTTTTACCACTGTCGATAGCCAATTTGCCCAAAACTTGCTATTTGGTAATTGACCGTTCCTCAGAATTAATTACCCGTCCTCTGAAAGACTTTGGTGATTTGGGACAAATTCCCAGCCTGGAAACCCAGCAAAGAACTCTGCCGGTGTTTGATAACCATCGCGTCGCCAAGCGTTTTTCTACTAAACGCGATCGCGTGATTAAAGTTCCTGATAGTAAAATGCTGCATAAGGCTCGGACTCATCTCCAAGCTAAGGGCATTACACGACTGCTAATTGATGGTCAGGTCTATTCTTTGTCTACGGTTTAAGAGTTAGAAGTTAGGAGTTAGGAGTTAGGAGTTTAGAGTTTCATAATTCTTAACTCTTAACTTTTAACTCCTAACCTAAGTGTAGACAGCCCTTGCAAAACGCTCTGCTAAGTAAATAATGTCCTGTCTACGAGCAATTTGATTTATCCATTGTTTGGGAATATTTTCCACGCCGTAGTAAATTCCCGCTAATCCACCAGTGACAGCAGCGGTAGTATCTGTATCTCCGCCTAAGTTGACAGCTTTCAGTACAGCTTCAGAATAAGACGAGCTATTTAACAAACACCACAGGGATGATTCTAAAGTATCAATCACATAGCCACCAGAATTAATCTCTTCCACTGGTATCTTGGCAATCTCACCACTGAAAATTCTGCCAAAATGCGGCTTCTCTAATAAAAATTCTCGGACAGAATAAATTGTTTGGATATCTTGCAGTCCTTGTAAATAAGCTGTTTGGGGGTCAGCCCCTTCTAAGAGCGCCACTGCAATACTAATATAAATGCCACAGGCCATTTGAGAACGGAGATGAGCGTGGGTAATGGAAGAAACTTGATGTACCCGTGCAATCAATTCATCCAGAGATAAACTTTTGTGACAATAAGCCATCGGCAAGATTCTCATTAAAGAACCATTACCATTACTATTTTCACTAGTACCACCTGCTTTCAGGGGTGGAGTTCCTTGTTTCCAGTTCACAATTGCTAAAAATGTGGTGTTACCGATATCAAATACTTCACCTTGAGCAGTCCAGTAACTTTCGTGATACCAGCGCCAGAAGGAATTAGCAATCGCATCCAGTGAAAATCCCTCACAAAGACATTCTGCCAAGCAAAAAGTCAGAGAACTGTCATCTGACCATGTACCAGCAGGAACATCCCAAGTTCCATAACCCAGCATCGATATGACTGGAGATTTTACTCTTTCAGCGCGGCTGGTGAATTCCACTGGCACACCCAATGCATCACCAACACATAAACCCATCAAACCAGACAACGTTTTTGCAGAGGTGAGCATTGTCAACCAGTATGAAACTTTTCTACAACTGATTTTACTTGCGAAAAGCCGGTTATCAAACGCTTGGTATAATTTTTAATTCCAAACTAGCTGTAGACAGCCCTTGCAAAACGTTCTGCTAAGTAAATAATGTCCTGTCTACGAGCAATTTGATTTATCCATTGTTTGGGAATATTTTCCACGCCGTAGTAAATTCCCGCTAATCCACCAGTGACAGCAGCGGTAGTATCTGTATCTCCGCCTAAGTTGACAGCTTTCAGTACAGCTTCAGAATAAGACGAACTATTTAACAAACACCACAGGGATGATTCTAAAGTATCAATCACATAGCCACCAGAATTAATCTCTTCCACTGGTATCTTGGCAATCTCACCACTGAAAATTCTGCCAAAATGCGGCTTCTCTAATAAAAATTCTCGGACAGAATAAATTGTTTGGATATCTTGCAGTCCTTGTAAATAAGCTGTTTGGGGGTCAGCCCCTTCTAAGAGCGCCACTGCAATACTAATATAAATGCCACAGGCCATTTGCGATCGCGCATGAGCATGAGTAATTGCCGAAACATCATGCACCCGCGCCAGCAATTCGGCTAAAGTTAAGCTTCTGTGACAATAAGCCATCGGCAAGATTCTCATTAAAGAACCATTGCCATTAGTATTTTCAACCTTACCACCGGCCTGATGGGGAACAACTCCCTGTTTCAGGCGCATAATTGCTGTGTGGGTAGTTTGACCAATATCAAAGACATCGCCACGGGGAGTCCAGTAAGCCTCCTTATACCAGCGCCAGAAGGAATTGGCTATCGCATCCAACGAATACCCCCGACAAAGGCATTCTGCCAAGCAAAAGCTTAAGGAACTGTCATCTGACCAAGTTCCTGGTGGTTGATTCCATGTGCCATAACCTTGCATCGTTGTCACTGGAGATTTTACTCGTTCAGCACGGCTAGTAAACTCCACTGGCACACCCAACGCATCACCGACACATAAACCCATCAAACCAGATAACGTTTTTGTAGCGGTTAGCATTATTCAATCTCCACAAGAATTGCTCAAAATTAACTTTATAGATTCCCTCTATAGCTTGTTGCAACAGATGTTACAGCCTACTTTATCATCTGTGAAAAGGTAGGCAAAAATTATTAATCGGGTATTTTATTTACCATATCCCGACTTATTTTTAGTTCCAAATATTGTGACAGTTTTAAAAGCGTCTATTGGGGGAACAAACAGACAGAATGTAAAGACATTGAGATGTAATTATAACAGCTTATTTATCAATTTAAGGGATAGTTATCCTGTAAGCTTTATACATTAACCACAACAATTTTTTAATAAAAATTGGGAATCATTTGGAACATTATCACTTTATTTTCGACCTGGAATATACAAGTAAAAAATACAAATTTTGGTAAAAATTATGAAACGCTTACTCAAGTCTTTCGTGACAATTTCTGCATTGTCTTCCTTAATAGTTGCTCCTTTTGTTCTATCAGCTGGTCAAGCTTCTGCTGAAACTAAAAAGGGTACTGATGCTAGCTATGTTGGTGCTGGTGTTGCCGCTGGCGTTACCAGTGGCGGACAAGGTATCAACGATGATGCCACATTTGGTGGTAATGTTACAGGTCGCGTGAAATTAGGAACTACGCCATTTTCTGCACGCGGTAATGTCCTCTGGAGTGATAAAACAAGTGCCATTATCCCAGAAGTTTCTGTGGATGTGCCTATCGCTAATAGAACTAATGCTTATTTAACTGGTGGTTATTCTTTTGTAGAGAAAGATGGCTCACCAACTCCTATAGGTAACAAAGATTCAGTAGTGGTAGGTGCTGGTGTTGAATCGGAAGTTGCTAATAACTTCCTCGTCTACACTAACGCTAAAGTAGGACTTGGTGCCTACCAAAATAGTGATGCTTCTGCTGTTACCATCAACGGTGGTCTTGGCTATCGCTTCAAATAAAAAATTATTGAGTCCTCAGTCAGTTTATACTTTACTTAGTACTTAGGACTCAGCACTTCTTCACTCACTACTCCAAAAAGCTGGTTTTGTTAAGTATTACATCACTGACAAAGCCAGCTTTTGCCGTGATAAAATTAAAATATTCCTCATTATTCCGGCCGGATTACCGGGGATAAACTAGCCGAAGGGTGCTGATTCGGCGTCTACTAATGCTTTATTGAGAATACTATACAAGTCTAATGGTTAAATCTGCTCCTTCCCCCATCGCTAGCCGTAAGCCTTCCAAAGTAGAAGGGATCAAGGAAAATAGTAATTTTTTGCGTGAACCTGTAGCAACTGAAATCCTTCAAGACACTACCCATTTTACTGAAAATGCGGTACAGCTTTTGAAGTATCACGGTTCTTATCAGCAGGATAACCGCGACAACCGCACCAAGGGACAGGAAAAAGATTACCAGTTTATGCTGCGGACAAAAAATCCGGGTGGTTTAGTACCGCCGCAGCTATATCTGGCTTTAGATAAAATAGCTGATGAGTATGGCAACCACACGTTACGAGCAACTACGCGTCAAGGTTTCCAACTGCACGGAATTTTAAAGAAGAATCTTAAATCAGCAATTGCCACGATTGTCAAGAACCTGGGTTCGACTTTGGGAGCTTGCGGCGACATCAACCGCAACGTGATGGCACCACCAGCCCCTTTTAAGAATCGCCCAGAGTATCAGTATGCTTGGGACTATGCCCAGAATATTGCTGACTTGCTGACAGCACAGACAGGCGCTTATTACGAAATTTGGTTAGATGGCGAAAAAGCAATTAGTGCTGAAGAAGACCCAGAGGTGAAGGCAGCCCGACAGCGCAATGGGAATGGCACAATTATTCATGACAACGAAGAACCGATTTATGGCACGTACTATATGCCTCGCAAGTTTAAAATTTGCGTGACAGTGCCAGGGGATAATTCGATTGATTTGTATTCTCAAGACCTGACGTTGGTAGTGATTACCAATAAAAAGAAGCAATTAGAAGGATTTAATATTTTTGCTGGTGGTGGTTTAGGTAGAACCCACGGTAAAGAAGAAACTTTCGCTAGGTTAGCAGACCCCATCGGTTATGTGGCGAAGGATGACGTTTACGACATAGTAAAAGCGATTGTTGCTACCCAGAGAGATTATGGCGATCGCACCGACCGTCGTCATGCCAGATTAAAATATTTAATCAACGATTGGGGCCTAGATAAATTCCGTGCCCAAGTTGAAGAATATTTCGGTAAATCAATTGAAGCCTTCAAACCACTGCCAGAGTTTAAATATTACGACTTCCTCGGCTGGAATGAACAAGGTGATGGCAAGCTATTCTTAGGAATTTCCATTGACAATGGTCGAATCAAAGATGAAGGTTCGTTTCAACTGAAAACCGCTTTGCGGGAAATTGTCGAGCAGTTCAACTTACACATCCGCCTGAGTGCCAACCATAACCTGATTTTTTACGATATCGAACCAGATAGCAAGCAAGCTATTCAAGACATTCTCAGCCGTCACGGTGTCGTAGACGACCCCAGTAAAATCGAACCTTTAGTACGGTATGCAATGGCTTGTCCGGCTTTGCCCACTTGCGGCTTGGCAATCACGGAATCAGAACGAGCAATACCGGGTATTTTGGAAAGAGTTCGCGCCCTTTTGGATAAAGTTGGTTTACAAAAAGAGCATTTTGTGGTAAGGATGACTGGATGCCCCAACGGTTGCGCTCGTCCCTACTTAGCAGAATTGGGCTTTGTCGGTAGCGCCCCAGAATCTTACCAATTATGGTTAGGGGGTTCGGCAAATCAAACTCGACTGGCGCAACCTTACATAGAAAAGCTGCACCATAATGACTTGGAAACCTTCTTAGAGCCGATTTTTGTCTACTTTAAGAAATCTCGCAAATCGAAAGAAAAGTTTGGTGATTTTTGCGATCGCGTTGGTTTTGATGCCATCCGCGAATTTGCTGCTAGCTACGAACCGCAAACAGCTAATGGTGCAAACAAATCGCGTCATCGGGTCAATTTGAAAGAAGAGGTTTATGGCAAGTTGAAAGAAGTAGCAGAAAGTCAAGGTAAGCCGATGACTCAGTTAGTTACTGAAGCGCTAGAGGTTTACTTCCAGAATCTTTCGTAAGCCGAATAAATAATTAAACCATGATGGACACAGATGGATTTATCTGTGTCCATCTTTGATTTGATATTCTTGAAATTCCAAAATCCCATGTCTCAACTGCAAAGAATTGCGATCGCACCCTCCCAATTTCAACAAGGGCAAATTTTACTCACCAAAGAACAGCAGCATTATTTGGGGCGTGTGTTGCGCTTGCGTGAAGGCGATCGCTTTATTGCAATGGATGGTAAAGGAAAATGGTGGTTAGCGCAGCTAGCAGGGGAACAAGCACAGGTTTTAGAACCGCTTGTAGTAGAAACAGAATTACTTGTATCAATTATCCTGATAGTGGCGTTGCCCAAAGGCAATGGATTTGATGAAGTGGTGCGGTGTTGTACAGAGTTGGGAGTAACTTGTATTGCACCAGTATTGAGCGATCGCACTTTACTTCATCCTAGTCCTCAAAAGCTCGAACGCTGGCGGCGCATTGCAGCCGAAGCCGCCGAACAATCAGAACGCTCATTCGTGCCGACAATTTTAGAGCCTGTTGCTTTTAATACGGGTTTGTCATCAGTCATTAGTCATTTGTCATTGGCGAATAGCCAACAATATATTTGTGTCGCGCGTGGTGAGTTTCCCCATTTAAAAGATTGCTTACACCACAAAGGACAAATGACAAATGACAAAGGACAAGAAACAATTGTCATTGCTACTGGCCCAGAAGGGGGATGGACAACAGAAGAAATTGAGAATGCAAAGTCAGCTGGATTTCAGCCTGTTTCTCTTGGTCGCCGCATCCTGAGAGCAGTTACAGCCCCAGTAGTAGCATTATCCTTGATTACCGCAAGTTGTGAAGTATAAATGATTAATAGCTCACGCAAAATTACTTTTGCGCGAGACATCACTCCAACGTGTATTTAGAGTAAGTGATGATTGAGCAAGTTGCGATCGCCTTTGAGCATAAAGATTATCAAACAGCAGCTAAATTACTCAAACAGCTGCAAAAAGAATCACCCGAAAATCCTTGGGTACAATATTATCTCGGTCGGCTCCATGAAGTATCCCAAAAGCGCCAAGATGCAGAACAAATTTATCGGCAATTGCTGCGAGATACAAGGAACGCCAAAATAGTAACGCTCGCACGCCAAGGTTTGCGACGCCTACAAGAAATGGAGCTAGAAGAAAGACAAAGAGCTATTTCCCAAGCAAAATCTGAACCAAATAACACCGAACTTGGCGTACTAGTCTTAGAGCCACTCAGTAACGAATTGAAAACAGAAGTGTCTCGAAAATTCGCCCAGATTATGCAGCTAGACCCCTACACTGCACGGCTGGTACTCCCAAGTCGTGGCTGGAGATTGTACCGCACTGGCCAAGTAGGAGAACTAAAATTTTATGGCAAACAGCTACAGCAGGCTGGTATTCCTTGCTTTTGGGCAACAATAGCGCAAATTCAGCAAATTCAAGTTTATCAAGTCAAACATTTCCAAGCATCTACCCCACAAGCTACTGTTGTTTGCCGAAACGAAGTCAATCAACTTGGTTCTCTCACCTTTGACTGGTCAGAAGTCACAGCGAGAGTAGTAGGACTTTTGCCCATTTTTGAACAAGTTGTAGATGTTGATGCTCGCCGTAAACTGGAATGGAAAACCCAAACACAAGACTATGCTCAGTTTTGTGATTTACACATACCTGGTAGGCGTTCTATTCTCCGACTTTATGATAATGGCTATGAATTCCAGCAAGGTTTAGAAATCATTCCTCAAGCTAGCCAAAATACAATCAGAATTAATTGGAATAGTTTATCAAGTTGGATTGACCAGCAACTACCTCAAGTCAAAATCTGGTCAGATTTCACGCCTTTTGCAGATACAACATTAGATCAAACAGAAATGTTGAGTCATATCAAGTCTCACATCGATTTGTTTCGTCGAGAACAGACTAATTGGGATTCAGCTTTTCATTTGTATAGTGGACTGGTGTTTGTTAAATAATTCGTAATTCGTAATTCGTAATTCGTAATTAAGTTACTTATTGCCTACTTTAAAAAGTAAGTTCACAAATCAAATAGGAGTGTTCTATGAATATAGTAAGTGCTAAAAAACAACATCTAGGGGGTTTGTATGTTCAATCGCCTCAAGGAGAGCAACTAGTTTTTCCACTCAAGCATACAGAGGTTCTAGCAAAAATTGCAGGTAACTTGTCACGAGTTGATGTCATTCAAAGCTTTGAAAATACCTTCACGCAGCCTTTAGAAGCAGTCTATATCTTTCCGTTACCTGATGAGGCGGCGGTGGATGACATGGAAATAAAAATAGGCGATCGCATCATCAAAGGTAATATAAAAAAACGTGAAGAAGCACAACAAATCTATGAACAAGCCAAACAAGAAGGACGCACCGCCGGACTTCTAGAACAAGAACGAGACAACATTTTTACCCAATCTCTAGCTAACATCAAACCTGGCGAACAAATTGATGTTACAATTCGTTACACCGAAAGTTTAAAATTTGAGGCGGGAAACTACGAATTTGTTTTCCCGATGGTGGTGGGGCCAAGATATATTCCGGGAACGCCGATAGATGGTAGCGGTGATACAGACCAAGTTCCTGATGCTTCCCGCATTACACCGCCTGTAGTCCCAGAAGGAATGCGATCGCGTCACAATATTAATGTCACAGTCGAAATTGATGTAGGTTTACCAATTTCTGAACTACGTTCTCCTTCCCATCAATTAAAAATTGAACACTCAGGTCAAATTGTGCGGATTGAATTAGCCAAAGAAGATACAATTCCCAACAAAGATTTAATTCTCCGCTATCAAGTTTCTGGTAAAGAAACTCAATCCACAGTATTAAGCCAAGCCGACGATCGCGGCGGACATTTTGCCATATATCTGATTCCAGCTTTGGAATATTCCACGGATCAAATTGTCCCTAAAGATGTTGTATTTTTGGTGGATACTTCCGGTTCACAATCTGGCGATCCGTTATGGAAGTGTCAGGAATTAATGCGGCGATTTATTAATGGGTTAAATCCCAACGATACTTTCACAATTATCGATTTTTCCAATAGAGTCAGACAGTTATCAAAAAAACCTCTACCGAATACAGCAGAAAATCGTACCAAAGCGATCGCTTACATTAACAATTTACAAGCTGATGGCAGCACAGAAATGCTCAGTGGCATTCGTACAGCCATAAATTTCCCTACACCAGTCGGAAGATTACGCAGTGTTGTACTCTTAACTGATGGCTATATCGGCAACGAAAATGAGATTTTAGCAGAAGTACAACAGCACCTCCAACCAGGAAATCGCCTTTACAGTTTTGGTGCTGGTAGTTCAGTCAACCGTTTTTTACTGAATCGCATCGCCGAAATTGGCCGGGGAATATCCCAAATCATTCGTCATGATGAACCCACAGAAGAAGTTGCCGAAAAGTTTTACAGGCAAATTAACAACCCCGTACTTACAAATATTCAAATTTCTTGGCAGGGTGAGACAGAATCGCCTGTTATTTACCCAGCAATAGCGCCTGATTTATTCAGCGAACAACCATTAGTGTTGTTTGGTCGGAAGCAAGATAAAGTCGGAGGTAATCTGCAAATTTCTGGCGTTGCTGCGGGCGGTAAAGACTACGAAAAAACTTTTCACCTCAAATTTGAAGAAACAGGAAATCTTGCTGTAGCCCAGTTATGGGGACGTGCTTGCATCAAAGACTTGATGAATCAGATGGTGAGCTTTGAAACTAAAGCTGGTGTAGAAGCGGTGACAGAAACAGCCTTAACTTATCAACTACTTTCTCAATACACTGCTTTTGTTGCCGTCAGTGATGACGTGCGGGTTGAACCAGGAAGCGAATATGTATCTATGCAAATGCCAGTGGAAATGCCTGAAGCAGTTAGTTACAAAGGAGTGTTTGGCAATGCTCCGGCTGGTGGTTTTGCGGATCAAATGGAATTCTTAACCTTATCAGCGCCAGCTTCAGCAGAAGCTCCAGATTTTCTTCGGCAAAAGCGATCGCCACAATCCCCAGTAGCCAAAGAAGTCGAGATATCTTTGAACTTTGATTTAGAGGAGATGGCACAAGATGAAATATTAGACGCAGCCATCAACCATCAGTTAGAGATCATCAGCGTTACTGGCTTGGATGACACAGAAATTGCTGATCTAACCCGACACCTTCAGCAACTAAACTTTCCTTCAGGCTTCAGTGGTGAAATCGTCTTTGAGTTCACCGTCAAGAAAGGTCGGGTAGAACGGGTAGTTTTGGATGAGGAAACCTCCACCCTCAAAGATTCAGTTGTAGTGGAGAAAATTAAGCGATCGCTCTTACTTTGGAGAGTTCCCCCATCTACAACTGGCAAAGTTATCTTAACCTTGCATCTTCACGCTTAATCTATAGAGACCGTAAATTTACGGTCTCTATAAATTATTTAGGTGTTTTAATCTGACGTGCCATGTCTAGATAAGCACTCATATTCGCCCCTGGACGACGACGACCATTAGAACTAGTAGCCGAGGGAGCAAGATATTTTGGTGCAAAGGTAGTTTCTTTTGGCTCCTCTTTGAGGACTTTGGCGGCTGCGGCTTTTTCTTTTTTGCCCGGTTCAACTTTCAGACCTTCAGCAGTCTGGACTAGTTGAACATCGGCTGGTTTGGGATTTTTAGCTGATTTCTCCTTAGCCTTACTCTTAGCCGCAGCAGTTTTTGTTCCGTTCAATGAATCTGGTTTAGATGGAGTTGGTGCTTCTGATGTAATCGTCTCTGCTACTTTCTTAGCATTCGATGCAACTGTCGATGTAACTGTCTCTGCTACTTTCTTTGCGTTCGATGCTACCTCTTTAGCAGCATCTTTGGCAGCATCTTTGGCTTCGTCCAATTCTAAGAAGTAGCCGTTGCTTTTCTTCTTCCCTGGTAACAATCCAGTAATGAAACCCAGAATACCGCCAAGAAAACCCTGAATACCCGAAATTAACTTTTTGATAAAATCCATTACAATTACTCCTGCCTTTTACCTTTTATATTTTGAACTCGACCGTAATTGTTAAAAATTACGACAAAATGTTACATTATCTACTTAGTGTCACCTCGCTCTGGTGACAACCCTTATAGGCTTGTGCTTAATTAACATTGTAGTAAAACCACAGGGCAAATGTTCTATTGCAAGCATTTGCAACCTGCACACACCGAGAATTAATTATTAAATTTTACTGTAGCTAAGAGCAAGATTCTGAAAGCAAGCTTTACAATAATTAACATTTCTTTGTTTGTTAAATACCCAATTGAAGTTAAATAAGCAGTTTGCTCTCACCCAGTAAGAAGAGTGTCATAGCCTATTGGCAGACGAACGAATTAATTTGTAAAACTTTATACAAATTCTCTTTGGAAGCATTTCAGTTTTGTTTGCAACAATATCGAATCCGAAAAGCAATAGCTTCAGTTTGTAGAGCAGGATGTGTCTACAAAAGTGAAATACACCCTTTAATTCAGTTAGATTCTGTAAATGAACATTGAAAATCAACAACGCAATCCCGTTTTGTTAATACACGGCATTGTCGATACAGAGGCAGTTTTCCATAAAATGAGGGCATACCTCATACAACGGGGTTGGTCTGTATATAGCCTGGATCTCGTTCCCAATAATGGTAATGTGGGTCTTGATGAATTGGCAAAGCAGGTAGCCGATTATGTTACAGCTACCTTTGCACCAGAACAACGCCTAGATTTAGTAGGCTTCAGCATGGGAGGAATTGTCAGCCGTTACTATGTTCAGAGATTGGGAGGAATTAACCGCGTGCAGCGGTTTATCACGATCTCTTCGCCCCATCATGGAACTGTGGTTGCTTATGGTTCTTGGCGTCTTGGTTGCCTACAAATGCGCCCTGACAGCATTTTTCTCAAGGATTTAAATTCAGATGTTGTAATGTTGGGGCAGCTAGATTTTACATCTATCTGGACACCTTATGATTTAATGATTGTCCCAGCGAATAGTTCACAAATCTCCGTAGGAAGCGAAGTAATAGTACCAGTTGCTCTACACCGTTGGATGGTAACAGACCCCAGGAGTTTAGCAGTAGTCACAGCAGCTTTAGCAAAGCCTATTAAGTTACCCTTGCTGAATAAAAAATCCAGTCAGTAACCAGGATGCTTGATAGACTTGCATTACTTAATTTTTAATTTTTAATTTTTAATTTTTTAAGTCCTATCGCCAATTTGCGTATGTTCGTAACTCCCAAAAATTGCCTCTGGATGACGATAATACTTGAACTCCATGAGATTATAAAAGGGATCTTCTAAAAAGAAAGTGCGATGCTCAAGAGGAGAACCGATAAAGCGATTTTTGGTTTCTTCACGAAAAAGTAGCTGTTGTTGTTGTGCCCTTTGTAGTAAGTCTTGCCAGTCACGTTCTTGGGTAAAAATTAGCCCAAAATGTCTGGGATAGATAGTTTGTTGCGGTGTCAAAAGTTCTTTTGTGACATGAGCCACTAATTGATGACCGTAGAGATTGAGTATCAGGGCATGGTGGTTTTCACGACCAGGAATGCAGCCCAAACCATCTACATAATATGCTTTTGTTTGGGCAATGTCAGTTACAGGGAAAGCTAAATGGAATAAAGTTTGGCTCATAGCTTATGTGAAAAATACTAGTAATTTATGCTATCTACAATTTATGCTATGAAGTTTTGATTGTGGTTAACTTGGACACAGTTTGTATTGACATTAACTTATATTCTTTATCCTTATTACTAAGATTGGGGACTGAGTAATACTTCCGCCACTGTACTCTGCGGCTACAGAGAAGAGTTTACCTAACTCAAAAGAAGTTTTGCATTTTGTTTAATCATTGCAGCGTAAATCTAAGACACCATTGATGGTTTGACACTCAGCTTTCAGAATGATGCCTACGCAATTTAGTTAATAATACAAACATATTATTTTACCTAGAGAGGTTGCAAAAATAAAGCACTAAGCATCACAAATTCGTTATTCTGTTGATATTCAGACAAAATTACTCATGATTAATTGCTGATGTCATCCACAATAGATTCTGTAAATCCCTGGTTAGTAGCAGTAGTATTAAACACAATTTTATTGGGTTTAGCTTGGATTGCTCCCAAAAAGCTACTTACCCCTGCTGGATTATTCCACGCCTGGTTTTTGGCCATCTTAATTTGGGTAACATTAGGCTGGCAAGGATATGCAGTAGTAATGTTCTATTTTTTGGTTGGTTCTGGCGTTACCCGCATCGGGATGGCGCAGAAGGAGGCAGAAGGAATTGCTGAAAAGCGTTCTGGGGCAAGAGGCCCAGAAAATGTCTGGGGTTCGGCTTTGACTGGGGCGCTGTGTGCCTTGGGAGTAGGGATAATAAATTCGGGATTTCTTGTACCTAGTCCTCAATCTTTAGTCCCCAATACTTCGGCTTCGCTCAGTACAAGTCTCCAGTCCCTATTATTGCTAGCCTATGTAGCGAGTTTCAGTACCAAGCTGGCTGATACCACTGCTAGTGAAGTTGGTAAAGCTTATGGTAAAAGCACCTTTTTGATTACCACACTCCAACCAGTACCTCGTGGCACAGAAGGAGCAGTAAGCTTGGAGGGAACTTTAGCTGGGATTGTGGCTTCTGTAGCGATCGCATTTGTGGGTTGGGGAGTTGGTTTAATCGATCTATTGGGAGTCGCTTGGTGTGTGCTGGCAGCATTTATTGCCACCAACCTAGAAAGTGTGATTGGCGCAACACTGCAATCTAAGTATACCTGGCTGACCAATGAAGTAGTAAATATTTTTAATACATTAATCGGTGCGATCGCATCTGTACTACTTGCTTGGACATGGATAAGTTTCATTAACTAGACTGGAAAGAAATAATTACTCTATTTAAGTGGGGCATTGCTAGAAAATAACTAATTTGCCGTTACTACTACGCTATCAATGATATTTTCAATCCTGTTTTGTCCCCGTTAGACTGTAAAAGTGATCGTGGCAAATTATTTTATTTACTAGCTATATAATTTTTTGACCATTTAGATGTAATTAGTTCACGGAATCTTTATCATATTTATCCATCAATAACCAGATTATTTCTATATGATTTAATAAAAAAGTACTATAAGTGATTAACCATTTTCACATAATTAGTTCATGGAATCTTTATCATTTTTGACAATTAATGACCAAATAATTTCTATAGAGCAAGCAGTAAAGTACCTGCAAGCGTCTGGAAAATTGGGACAGTTCATTGGAGATATTCTCCGGCAGTACGTAATTGAGGAAGAAATCCGAACAAGAGATGATATTGAAATTGGCACTGCAATAACTGAACAGTCAATAATTGACTTTAGACTAAAAAATCAACTCACTGACCCCCAAAGTTTTCAAGAATGGTTAAAGACAAATAATACGGATTACGCTACTTTTCACACATCGGTTGCTTTTGGTTACAAGTTAGAAAAGCTGAAAGCTGTAGTGACACAAACAAAACTCCCAGAATATTTTATTGAACGCAAGATTTTTTTGGATCGGGTAGTACTTTCCCGGATTGTTGTTGACAATCGAGAATTGGCAGACGAACTCCAAACCCAAATTGAAGAAGGAGGTAGTTTTGAGCAACTAGCTAAAGAGTATTCCCTTTCAGATGACCGAATTGTGAATGGCATGATGGGAATCGTCAGCCGAGGTAGTATGCCGGATATATTACGGGCAGCTATTGATGTGGCCAGTCCTGGACAATTGATTGGACCCATAGAAATCGTTGGCAAAGACTCTCCCCAAGGAGAAGGGCCTTATGGTTTGTTTCGAGTAGAACAATTTCTACCAGCGTCTTTAGAAGATACTCAACTACAGCAAGCACTACAAAATGAGTTGTTTGAAAAATGGCTAGCAGAGAAAATTCAAAAACTGACAGTCAAGTTACAAGTGAGTTAAAAACTCTGGATAATGAATCTTTACGATTAAAAGTGCTAGCTTCTTTGCCTTGGAATCAGCCACCGCTATCCTGGCTGACTCCCGAACAACAATCTCGATTGGAAAATGAGTGCCAAACCCGCCAGTATCGTCTTGGAGAAAAAATCTGGTCAAACGATGTTCGCGGTTATCAATTTTTAATTGTGGCTGGGAAAGTCCGCTTGCGAGAAGAAGGCATTGGTAAACCAATAGCCGCCCTAGATGCAGGGGATTGGTTTGGCGACTTCCAAAAGCTGTCTGCGGATTTTAAAGCTGTAGCTGCTAGTAAAGAAGTGATAGTAGTTTATTGGGATACTGCCCTGTGGGCAGAATTTTCTCATCCACAAATTCAGGAATTTTGGCAAGCGTTACCAGTAGAGATGGAGGGACAAAGGGAAACATTTTCCTTCTCTAGCACTCCTTCAGTAACTTCAGCCTCAGACGGGACTTCCAGCCCCCACAGCCTCCAACCCCAAAAAGGACTCCCAGCCGCCAATTTAATCGCTGCAATTTATCCGTTTGTTGCCAGTTGGAATACCGCTGCTGCCTGTTTAACAATGGTGGCGCAACAACTAGAAAATTCTGTACAACTGGAATGGGTGCAGCGTCAACTCAGAGGACAACGCCCAAAACAGGTTGTGGAAGCAGCAGAAAAGTTAGGGTTAGTGTTGCGGCGCTTACAAGTGAGTTGGAGTGAGTTGCGACAGTTGTCATTTCCAGCTTTATTGCTGTGGAATTCTGACTCACCCCAGAGTCCATCCTGGGTGGTGGCTTATGGAGTTAAAGGCGATCGCTTAATTATTGCTAACCCTCTAAATCCCGAACGGACTTGTGAAAGCTTGCCGCAGTCCATAGTTGAGGCGTCTTGGGATGGACAATTGTGGCAAGTAGAACTCATATCCCAGCAAGAAAAATTTAACCTCAGTTGGTTTACCCCAGCAGTTTGGAAGTATAAGGGATTGCTCACAGAAGTATTGTTAGCATCTTTTACCTTGCAGCTTTTGGGGTTAACAACACCGCTAATTACCCAAGTCGTCATTGATAAAGTCATGGTGCAGGGGAGTTTGCCGACTCTCGATGTGATGGCGATCGCACTTTTATGCGTAGCCATATTTGAATCCGTACTGGGTATTCTGCGCCTATTCATCTTTACCCATACAGCTCGCCGTCTGGATTTGAGTTTATCAGCGCAGCTATTTCGCCATCTGATGCGTCTGCCATTAGCTTATTTTGAGTCGCGACGCGTCGGAGACACAGTAGCAAGAGTCCAGGAACTCGAACAAATTCGTCAGTTTCTCACAGGTACAGCATTAACTGTAATTCTAGATAGCATCTTTGCTGTGGTGTACCTGGCATTGATGTTTTACTATAATATTCCACTCACCTTTGTGGCCTTAGCAGTACTGCCGCTATTTGCCACATTGACGATAGTTGCAACACCAATTCTGCGTAACTGGCTCAACGAAACCTTTAACCGGAGTGCCGATAGTCAATCGTTTCTAGTAGAGACAGTGACGGGAATTCACTCCGTTAAAGCCCATGCAGCCGAACCAGTAGCCCGCGATCGCTGGGAAGGCTTATTTGCCCGCTTCATTCGCACAGGTTTTAAAGCCTCTACCACCTCCAATATCAGCAGCAACATTGGTGACTTTCTCACTAATTTGTCCACCATGCTGATTCTCTGGTATGGAGCCAAGTTAGTCATCGAACAAAAGCTCACAATTGGACAGCTTGTTGCATTTCAAATGTTGTCTGGTAGAGTCACAGGCCCGCTTTTGCGCTTAGTACAGTTGTGGCAAAACCTTCAACAAGTGCTACTTTCTGTAGATCGCATTGGTGATATTCTCAACGTCTCCCCAGAAGCTGAACTGGGAACTGGCTTAGTTTTGCCACCCCTGAAAGGACAAATCACCTTCGAGCAAGTATTTTTCCGCTACCGCCCGAACTTTGAAGCAATTCTGCGGGGAATCTCTTTCAGTGCCGAACCAGGGCAGTTTGTTGGCATTGTCGGACGTAGCGGTTCTGGGAAAAGTACTCTGTCTAAACTATTACAACGCCTCTATCAAATTGAATCAGGACGCATCCTGATTGATGGTTTTGATATAAAAAGTGCCGATTTAGCCTCACTGCGGCAACAAGTTAGTGTAGTTCTCCAAGAAGACTTTTTATTCAATGGTTCTATTTTGGAAAATATCACTCTCGGTAGTCCTGACATTACCGCAGAGCAAGTAGTAGAAGCGGCAAGATTAGCCGTGGCACACGACTTCATTAGTCAATTACCTTACGGTTACGAAACCAATGTTGGCGAACGCGGTACAGCTTTATCTGGCGGACAGAGACAACGTATTGCTCTGGCAAGGCTATTTCTTTCCCAAGCGCCGATTTTAGTTTTAGATGAAGCTACTAGCGCCTTGGATAGTGAAACTGAACAACAAGTACTGCAAAACCTGCAAAAAATCTCTGCCAACCGTACCGTGTTCCTGATTGCTCACCGCTTTGCTCCCCTTAAACGTGCTGATTTGATTTTGGTATTAGAGCAAGGCGTGATTGCCGAACGTGGTACTCACTCACAGTTGTTGCAACAAAAGGGTTTGTATTGGTCATTATATCAGCGACAGCAAGCAAACATTTAATAGATTTAACTAACTCAAAGCTTGTAGCTACATAAAAAAGAAACCTTTGCAAAGCGGCTTAAGCATAGCCTTTGGCGAATGGAGCATAACTCCATTCGTTATTTTTATTTTGTTGATGCTCCAGTCTGTGTGGTGTAAATAACTTTTATAGCTAGCGATCGCAGCAGTTTTAAGAGTAACAAAAGGAGTCATAGCATCCTATTATCATTTTTACTTTAGTCTCCATTAATACACGTCAAATATTTAAGATTTACTCGATAAAGTTACTCTTAATAAAAACCGTAATTATCATAATTTTTTTTGGTAATAAAATTAGCATTTTGTTATTAGATTCCATAGTAATTATTGAGAATGAAGTTTGATTCACCCATTGAGATATTTTGATTGTCAAGGTTTCAATACTTCAAGCTGTCAAAAAACGGTTGCTATCTTTGAGAAAAATTTATGCACATTGATGATGTTAATAACAATATATTGTCAAATAAACAGCTAAATACCACTTCAATCTCCTCATTAGATAGCTTTAATACAAAAGATGAATACAGCCTCAACTTCAGCAGACGTAGTAGCTATAACTCAGCCGATGCTGATGTGCAGTTGCGAAATAACGATGAATCTAAAAATAGCAATAACCCTACTAATAATGCTTTTAGCACTCAAAATTATAACTCCACTAATGGCTATGGTTTGATTAATGGAGCAGCAGCAGTGGCTAGAGCTATTGGTCAAAATACCTTTGCTGATGTTCCCGATCTCGGTGGCAATAATTGGGGAGCAGACATAGTTAAAGCACCGGAAGTTTGGGCACATGGATATACAGGTAAAGGCGTTGTTGTCGCTGTTGTAGATACTGGAGTTGACTACAACCACGAAGATTTAAAAAATAATATCTGGACGAATAGCAAGGAAATTGCAGGTAACGGTATAGATGATGATGGAAATGGCTATATTGATGATAATTATGGCTGGAACTTCGCCGATCAAAATAACAACACCTTAGATGATAACGGTCATGGTACTCATGTTTCCGGCACGATCGCAGGAGAAAATAATAACTACGGTGTCACTGGTATTGCCTACGATGCCAAGATTATGCCTGTCAAAGCTTTAGATAGCTCTGGCTCTGGTTCCTATAGTTCCATATCTAAAGGTATTCGCTACGCTGTAGATAATGGAGCTAATGTGATTAACCTGAGTTTAGGAGGCGGATCTTCCAATCGCACTTTAGAGTCAGCCATTAACTACGCCAGCAGTAAAGGAGTGATTGTCGTCATGGCAGCAGGTAATGATGGTGACTCATCACCAGACTATCCCGCCCGCTATGCATCCAAGTCGGGAATTGCCGTTGGGGCAGTAGATAAGAATAATAATTTGGCCGACTTCTCTAACCGCTCTGGAACAAATCCAATCGCTTACGTCACAGCTCCAGGAGTCAAGGTTTATTCATCAGTTCCGAATAATCAATATGCAACTTATAGCGGCACATCTATGGCTGCTCCCCACGTTGCTGGTATCGTTGCCCTAATGCTTAGTGCTAACTCTAACTTGACAGATGCCCAAGTACGTCAGATTGTCACAGAAACCGCAGAAAAGAGTACGCAAACTACAAGCTCTAGTTTTAAAATTTCTAATGTCAGTTCTCTAGCGAGTCGGGTGATTGCAGAAAGCGCAGGAAATAACACACAAACGACAAACTCTAGTTTTAATAGTTACAATTTTGGCTCTCTAATTGGTCAGGGAATTACAGAAACCACAAGATATCTAACCCCAGAAAATATCAATAGTTTTAATAATTCCAATTTTGGTTCTCTAATCGGTCAGGGAATTACAGAATCCACAAGATATCTAACACCAGAAAATATCAATAGTTGGAATAATTCTGATTTTAACCCTGTAATTGGTCAAGCAATTACAGAAACCACAAAATATCTGATATCAGCCGAAGGTAATAACATATCAACAAATCCAGAATTATGGTCGCAATTTCAAAGCTATGAGAAGATTCTGGGTAGCATCAATGTGAATAGCAATCAGGATGAGAATAATCCAGATTTTGTCAAACTACTAGAGGGAATGTAAAAACAAATAGATCGGTATAGAAAATAAAATTTTTGGGTATAGCTTGAAAATTATAGCAATTTGCAGTTAAGTTCAATACTGCCCGTGTCTCGTTCCCAGTCTCCGACTGGGAATGCCGTCCTAGAGGCTCCGCCTCTCTTGCTGGCGGCAGCAGCCCAATTGAAGTGCATTTCCAGCCAGAGGCTGGAAACGAGGTTTTAAAGGAGTTTCAGCTTAAGTTGACACCAATGAACAATGCTAAACCCTTACTTGTAGCTAATCTAACAGACTTTCCTACCTAACAGAAAATGCCTCGCTGAATCGCCGTGTCACAGGCTCAGTAATGAATGTCAAAATTGACTTTTTCCGAGTGACAATTTCACCTGTAGCAGCCATCCCTGGTGTAAATTCTACTTCTTGACCTCGAACATTTACCGCGTGTTTATTTAGCTTAATTCTCGTCGGAAAAACTAAACCCAATTCTTTATCAGCAATTGCATTTGGACTGACTTGCATAACTTCGCCATCCACAATGCCAAATTCTTGGAAGGGAAAAGTCGCCATTTTCACTTTTGCCTTCATTCCTTGACGAATAAACCCAATATCACGGTTGAGAACTTTCACCTCTAGAAGCATTTCTTCGCCTTCCGGCAAAATTGACAGCAATTCTTCACCCGATTGTACTGGCCCCTTGGTGGCTTTGACTTTATAAATTGTACCGGCTACGGGAGCCTCAATCGTTTCTAAAGCTTGTTGCTTCCTCGCCTGCTCTAATTGACCTTGTACAGTTGTCAGTTCTTCTTTACGCTTATTATATTGCGTCAAAATTTCGCTTTGGCGTTCTGATGCTACACGCTGCGCCTGACTGCGTGCAGCGTTGTAAGCTTGTTGTGCTTGGCGAATTTCCTGGACTTGAGCAGCAATATCTTTTTCTAATGATGTGACTTTATCTTGAGCCTCTGTGATTCTATTCTGAGCGTTGATCACTTCATCTTGCGATCTAGTGATTTCTGTCTTTGCACGAGTTAATCTTTCTTGGGCATCAAGGTAATCGACACGAGGCACAGCGCCAGGAGTAATTAGAGTGCGTAGGCTTTTTTCCCTTTCTTGAGCAAGGGCTAAATTACTTTCAATTTTAATTCGGATGCTATCTGCATTCACAAGGTTGGTTTGAGCATTCGCAAAGCTGCTTTTAGCATTAACTAAGTTATCTTGCAACCTGCTCAAGCGGACTTTAGCTTGATCGATGAGTGCTATTTGACGATTTGCTTCTGCTTCTGCTGCTGCTTGACGCGCTTGGTAGTCTTGCAGGCGGGAACTTAAAAGTTCATCTTGCAGTTTCGTCCCAGTAGTTTTAGCTCCGGTGCGTTCTGCATCCAAACGTTGTAAATCGTCTTGAATCAATCTGGTAGATTTAGCTAGGCGGGAAACATCGGTTACTTGCAAGTCTGGATCTTTTTGAACCAAAACTTGACCTTTAGTAACGCGATCGCCTTCTTGTACTTTAACAGCGACAATTGACCCTCCACCCAAAGATGTCACCGGTCTTACCTGTGTAGAAGCAATTAATTCCCCCGGTGCTGTTGCGACTTCATCTATTTGCGAGAAGTACGCCCAAGCGATCGCTCCAAATACAATGGCACTCATCGTTCCCGCTAATAATCTAGTGTACAGGGGTGGCAATTCCTGTACGGCCTTCCCTAATTCATAAGTAAGTTGTTCCTCCGGTTTAGCGAATCGCTCTTTTGTTTGACGTGCTTGAGCAGCATTTACCATATATTTTTGTCCTTTGTCATTTATCATTTGTCATTTGTCATTTGTCCTTGATTATTCACGAATGACCAATGACTAATGACTAATGACTATTCAAACTGCTAAATAGCGCCGCAAAAAACTGTCTAATGTCTCTAATTGGAAGTTAAAAATCGTCTCTAAATTGGCAATTTCATCTTTTGTACAGAAAAATTCATTTGCTAGCAATGTACGAAAAGTTCCCAAAGCTTTTTGGGTTTGGGGATTAAATAAACCTAATGCACTCTGTAACCCATCAATCAGAAATAGGGGTGAGTTAATTATTACTGGTTCTTTGGCAAAAATCCGACCAAAAATCCGGGGAATATCTTCTCGTAATAAAATCTCTGGCCCTCCCACGGGTAAAATCTGGTTGCGAGCGCCTTCAACTGTCACAGAATCCACTACTATCCTTGCCAAATCATCGGTACTGACAATTGAGGTACGGTTTTTGCGATCGCCAACCAGCAGATACAATCCCGTTTCCCGAAATCGTTCTACTAGTGGCAGCAAGTTAGATGCTAATCCAGCTGGGCGCAAAATAGTGTAATTTAAGCCACTAGCTGCTAAATATCGCTCTACTGCTCGTTTAGCTTTAAAAACAGGAGCATCTTCATAACCGCGATCCGCTCCCAGTACAGAAATGAAGACAAAATGCTCTACGCCATTGGCTTTCGCTTGGTCGATGAGTTCAATATTGGCACGGTAATCTAAAGATAGGGCATCGCTATCAGAACCGTGGGCGCTGATAATATACCGCACACCCTGACTAGCTTTCTGGATATCTTTTTCCTCTAGCAAGTCACCAATGAAGATTTCTGCACCCCGATGTTCTAACTCGCTATAGCGCGAGGTAAGGCGGACAAATGCCCGCACAGACTGTTCTCGTTGTCGTAGAAGTCGCACAACTCTGCGACCAATGCCTCCCGTTGCTCCAGTTACCAGAAACATACAAATACCTAAATTGAATAGTTACAGCGTTTATAATTGTCAAAATTCTCGATATCTCGATATATAGTCACACCTTATTTATTTTAATACTCTAAAAATGATCCCCCACATCCTTGTAGATGCAGGGGATAGAATAATAGGATTAGTTTTACTGGCTCAACAAGTCAATAGCTTGTTCAAGCGACATCTTAGCCTTGTGCAAATTTAGCAGGTTTTCCTGGTCGTATCGGTCAGGATAGCTCATTTTCCTGCCCTCTAAAGTTATCCGAATTAGTGCTGCTTGCTCATCTGTGGGTGAATTCATCTCATCTATAGCAGAACTGATTACCTGGATAGCGTTAAAGTTAGGGAATTTTAACCCTTTACCTTGCTTCATTTGTTGCAGTGCTAAAAGTGGAAATGCCATCAGAGTTACGATGTACGAGGTTTTGTATCCTGCATTCCCAGTTGGTTTGATGCCGTATCTCCGACACAAGTCGCGTAATTCTTTAATAGTCTTGATTTCAAGTTCGGAACGCGTGAACATAAAATAGTAGTGTCCATTTTTGAAATTGGATATTGGTGGTTGTACTTCCGGCAAGTTGTAGCAACCACCAAAAAAGAATTTAATCTGCTGCCTACCAGTGATTAAAATTATATTTATATTTCTACATAAATGCCTAACCCTAAAGGTCATCCAGAAAATTTAAAACCATTTAAATCAGAGAGGGAAGAACCTTTAAGTGAGCGTCTTAACTTACGTGTCACAAAAACTATGAAGGAAGAACTATCCACCAAGGATGATTCTCCAGAATTTTGTCGTCGTGCAATCCAGGAAGCATTAGATAAGGATAAAGAGAAGTAATTTCAAAGGGAATGAAGGGGTTGAAGTGTGAATGCCGAAGAGTTGTTGCAGCGATATGCTGCTGGGGAGAGAGATTTTACTGGAGTTAAGTTGCCAAGAGTTCGCTTGCGAGACGTGAATCTTAGCAGGGCTATTTTCAGGGAAGCCGATCTCAGTAACGCTAGTCTGGATTGGACTAATCTTAGTTATGCTGACTTGAGCTATGCCAACTTGAAGGGAGCGCGTCTTGGTGAAGCCGCTTTGACAGGAGCTAATTTGGAAGGGGTTGATTTGAGTGGAGTTGTTTGCGGTCAAACTGGTTTCTTTGATGCTAATCTCAGTCATGCCAACTTGAGAAGAGCTATTTTGACGGAAACATCTTTTGACGATGCCAACCTCAGCCATGCTGATTTTAGAGGAGCTAGTTATTTTAGTATTAATCGTTGCAAGGGAGCTACTTTTAATGAAACCATTATGCCTGATGGAAGCATCAGAAGCGATCGTATTTGAGGTGAGAATACCTCATAAAATAAGTGTTTCATAGGCAACTACAAGTGCAACTTTACAAAAAATATTCCCCACATCTTTGTTGATGTAGGGGAGTAGTAGTCCAATTTAAAAGTTACGAACTCAAAAGATTTTCGCAAGAAACCTTTTTAACTGTCGCTTGTAGGGCAGGGGACAGACTTTTCTCCTGACCAATCTGTAAGAGTATTTTCATCTCTATAATGCCGGGGAGTTTTCAGCAGCAAATGCCAAGCTTCTCCAGCATCCAATAAATTAAACTTTTCAGAATATTGAGTTTCTAACAAATCCCTAACCATCCTATAATAGTCCGAGTTCATTCCTGGAAAAATATGATGCTCAGTGTGATGAGAAAAATTGAAATGCAACAAGTCAAATATTTTATAAACCCGGATAGACATACTATTAATTAGTGGATCGTTAACACTGGTCATCCGACAAAGTAAATGATTTGTATAAATATAAAAAATTACTCCAGCATAACCAATTGCAATAGGTAAAAAGTAACCAAGTATGAGCTTTATGGGGTCAAATTGGAGATAGATGAGGATACTCAGATGAATCACGATCATCATCAATAATTCCCCTGCGATCGCTCGACGATCTTTCGGACTGACTGTAAATGCAGCAGGAACATAATCGACGGATTTATGATTGAAAAACAGCACGGATGTCAGATTGCGAAAAGTATGTACTCCCCAAGCAGAAGTCATTCCCACTATGAACCATATAGGATTGACTTCAGTCGAAGGTACAAATAAGTCCTGAATCCATTTTCCCCAGGTTGAAGATTGTTCATATAAGTAATTACGATCTGGGTCGCCTAAATCGTTAGTGTGATTATGATGTACTCGATTATGAACTGCTTTCCATAATGTTGGCGGCATCCACAACATTGTTAGTCCTATAAAACTAATTATATAGATTAATCGGGGGTTTTTAATTACGCTACCATGCATCAAATCATGGGTGCTAAATAGTAAGACAACCACGCTATTACCCATAATTATGCTTAAAGGTACATAAAGCCACAAAAGGTATGGCGACCAAGAATCTAACCGCGCCGCTATCATCCAACCTAGGATTAAAATTGCCAGATTAATGAACAAGATAATTAACTTACTGGGATCGGTAATAAATGCTTCAGGTGGCATCAAGGAACGTAATTCTTTCGCATATATTTTCTGATGAATAAGTGTCCGATCTGTACTAACATTCATAAATAATTTTTCAGTTAGATAATTTCACTGGGTAAATTTTTGCAGTAAATCGTAAGCATTTTTCAACTGGAATAATTAAATTCACAAGTAGCTAAGTATTTAAATCCTAACACAAAATATTTCTGCGGTAGACCTCTTGCATAATTTTGGCATTGCCTACACGTTTTACTCAGAATAATTTATGTGGTTAAAAGTGAAAGTTATCTAAAGCTAACTAAAATTATTGTTTTAACCATATTACTAGCTATAGGCTATTAGGATGTCAAGGTTATCTTAATAGGTAATGTTTTTTTAGTAATAGCTTTAGTCTTTATTTTCTCATAAATAAAATGCTTACTAAAAACCCTATATATTAGCTTGAAAAAGTACTAAGAAAACGTAAGTTTGTTAAAAGTTTTCCCAATTTCAATCCCCCCACATCTTTATAGATGCAGGGGGAGTAATAAAATAACCCACAATTTGAATTTTTGATTAATTTTTGGGCAGTATTCACCCATTAATCCCATATACGATAGGTGCAATTGCACTATTTATACTTTGTGCAAGCAGCCCATCTCAAAACTATTCAGACGCTTTGTTATTAGCTCTATTAGCACGCGCCTCAGCTGAAGCCATCACCTCATCGAAATTTTCTAGCACTTCGCCAGGGAAGTTTTCCAAAACTCTGGTAGAAAGAGCAACCCGGCCTTTACCTTCATCCAAGTCAATAATTACAGCTTTAATTGGCTGACCAACTTGAAATACTTTTTCTAAAGAATCAATAAATTTCTGGCTTACTTGCTTGATATGAAGTAAGGCGCTCATCCCACTTAAATCGACAAATACACCAAAAGGTTTGATGCCAGTAACTTTACCTTCCACCAGTTGACCTAGTTCTAATAAGCTGAAGTTGCTAGAACGAGTTGCTAAACGCTGAGAAAGGATGAGTTTGTTGGTATTTTTATTAATTTCCAAAAAGCCCACAGTCAGATTTTGACCTTTGAGTGCATCTAAATTATCACGCTCTGCCAAGTGCGATCGCGGGATAAATCCCCGCAAAGAAAGAATATCAACGGTTACACCACCTTTATTCACACCCATAACTCGTACTTGCACAGTCTGAGCATTTTCCTGCATTTCGGCCAGTCGTTCCCAGATGTGCTGAATTTCCAACTGCTTTCGAGAAAGGGTGACTTGCCCTTCTGCATCCTGATCTCGGATAATCAAAAATTGCATTTCCTCTTGCAATGGCAGCACTTCCGATAAATCGGTAACTGCTCTCAACGAAGCCTCATCGCGTGGCAGAAAAGCTGACGACTTGCCACCAATATCAACATAAGCTCCATCATGATCGAGTTGGAACACTTTGCCATTTACAAGCTGTCCCTTTTGAAATTGGTAGTCGTGTTTTTCTAGTGCTTTGGCAAAATCGTCCATTGTAAAGGGCGAATTGGCTGTTTGAGAAAGTTTCGATTCGGAATTCATGACTTTTGAAGATTAGTTTTTATTTGATATGGTGCAACTGAAGTTTAAATTGTCATTTGTCATTTGTCATTTGTCCTTTGTATTCACCAATGACCAATGACCAATGACGAACTTGGGTGCGTATGCTTCAGTTTAGTTGACCAAAGAGTTGTTTTACTTGCTCCCAAGCATCGGTCGCAGCTTTAGGATTATAACTGGCACGGTGGTCGCAGAAAAATCCGTGATCAGCTCCATCGTAGCGAAACACATGATGAGGAATTTTATATTTTTCTAACTCTGCTTCAATTTCGGCTACTTGTTCGGTTGGGATGCTAGTATCTTCTATGCCAAAAAAGGCATAGAGAGTACCTGATATTTCTCTGGTGCGAGTGACAGTAGGAGCGCCACCTCCCGGCGTGCGGGTGGTAATTCCAGCACCGTAGAAGGAAGCCGTAGCTTTAATATCTGGCAAGGTGGCTGCAAGATATGCGACATGACCGCCAAAGCAGAAGCCAATACAGCCAAAACCATCTTTTTTCACTTGGGGCAGATTTTTGAGGTAGTCAATTGCTAGTTGAATATCGCTCAATAACTCTGAGGCTTGAGTTTGCATGGCGTAACTTCTGCCCGTTTCAATATCTTCGGGTGTATATCCGGTTTCAAAGCCAGGAGCAATCCGTTGAAAAAGTGCAGGTGCGATCGCTACATACCCAAGTTGGGCAATCCGTTCTGTAACTTCCCGAATGTGAGCGTTGATACCAAAAATTTCCTGTAATACTACAACTCCTGGGTAAGATCCAGGTTCTTTTGGCTCTGCTAGATAAGCAGACACTTGAATATTATCTTGCAAAAGATTAACCGTTGTGGTAATTGTTGCTTGCTCTGTCATAATAATTTTTACCAGTGCTGTGTGATTAACCGTGTGTTTATTTGATATAACTATGCCAGTATGCCCAGCTTTTTTCTAATTAAATTATCAGTTCCCAGTAGTGAGAGCATTAGAAATTGAGTTTAGAAAAAATTTATATGTAAATAACTAATCTTGTATGTAATAAATCAACTAGTTATCCGGGGATGCTGAGTTAAAAGTGCTGAGTAGGAAAGCAACACCTAAGACTCAAACCTCAGCACTCAAGACTCAGCACTCAGCACTTAGTATTCAGGAGGTTTGGTGATGATTCAATTCCGTATTCAGCCAGACAGCGAAATTCCCGCATCAACCCAGCTGTTTAATCAAATCCGATTTGCGATCGCTTCTCGACAATATCCCCCAGCCTACAAATTACCAAGCACACGGGCGCTGGCAATGCAAACGGGATTACATCGCAATACCATAAGTAAGGTTTACCGTCAACTAGAGGAAGACGGATTTGTTGAAAGTATGGCTGGTTCGGGTATTTATGTTCGCGCCCAAGGTCATGAGGGCGGTAGTAGGCTGCAATCACCAATTCTCAAACAAAATCCTGATGCATATCAAGTTGTCCAGCAAGCACTTGACGAACTGCTCTCTCAAGGATGTACGCTGAATCAAGCCAGAGAGCTATTTTTAGCAGAAATTGACTGGCGCTTGCGTTGTAGTGCGCGGGTACTGGTTGCAGTTCCATCTTATGATATGGGTGCTGGTGAGTTGATGGTGTATGAATTAGAGCGATCGCTAAAAATTCCAGTGCAATTGGTAGCAATGGAAGAATTAACAGCTGTGCTAGATAAAACTACCTCTGCCACAGTAGTCACCAGTCGGTATTTTATCAGTAATGTGGAAGCGATCGCAGCTCCAAAAGCTGCACGGGTGATTCCTCTCGATATCTACGACTACAGCAAAGAACTCAGCCTCTTGAAAACCCTACCAAAAGAAAACTGTGTTGGGATAGTTAGCCTCAGTTCCGGGATTGCACGAGCCGCAGAAGTCATCCTCCACGGTTTACGGGGCGATGAACTATTGGTGATGACTTCGCAGCCAAAAGATGCTTACAAACTTCAAGCAATGGTTAAACGGGCTGAGGTCATCATCAGCGACCAAGCTAGTTTTGCGGCAGTACAAGCAGCCGTGCAAGCCTCTGATGAAGATATTATTCGTCCACCAAAGCTGATTAAGGTTGAAAATTATATCGGCGCTAACTCGATTAACTTGCTAAAACGAGAACTGGGTTTAAGTTAATCTCAAGATAATTCTACCAACATCTTTGAGAGCAACTGATACAGGAGGGATAGGATAGTGCAGATTGTAATTGTGGGCGCAGGCCCAACAGGTGTAACCCTTGCCCTGCTTCTTGTAAAACGTGGTATTGCTGTAACGTTAATTGAAGCAGCAAAAGACTTTCATCGGGTATTTCGCGGCGAAGGATTAATGCCCAGTGGCTTAGATGCTCTAGAGCAAATGGGTCTATTGGCGTTGTTAGAGGATATTCCCCATCGGCAACTCGACGCGTGGGAATTCATTATCGGGGACAAGCAGTTGTTTCGAGTTGAGGAACCAATGGGAGCAACCCGACCCTGTACACTGGTTTCACAACCACCACTGCTCAAAGCACTGATTTCGTCAGCTCAAACCAATGATGGATTTGAATTTATCCAAGGTGTTCCTGTCAAAGATTTGCTGTGGAGTAACCAACGTGTCGCAGGTGTAGTACTGAGTGATGGGAGAGAATTTACTGCTGACTTAGTGGTTGGGGCAGATGGTAGAAATTCCCTTGTGCGCCAACGTATAGGTTTGGAATTGGTACGTCAGCCCAAAAATATTGATATTCTTTGGTTTAAACTTGCCGCCAGTCCTGAGTTTGCAGCCGATAATGTGTTTCGTACTATTGTAAATGGCGATCGCGTATTTACCATCTTTCACGGAGCAGAATCAGGAAAACTACATCTGGCTTGGGTGATGTCCGCAACTGAAAACACTGACTCCAAACAAGCCAACTGGGCAGAGATTTTTGCCTCACTATCACCCTCATGGCTAGCAGAGCATTTCCGTAATCATGCAGACACCATCGAATCTCCGATTCGGCTCTCTGTTGTGGTTGGTTATTGTCCCCAATGGCACGCACCAGGGGTATTACTTCTAGGTGACGCTGCACACCCAATGTCTCCCGTCCGTGCCCAAGGAATTAATCTCGCATTCCGTGATGTGATTGTCGCTGCTAATCATCTTGTGCCACTGTTGCAAAAAGAAGCTGGACACCAGAATATTGACATGGCACTATCGCACATCCAAGCGGAACGTCAGCCAGAAATTATCCGCGCCCAGCAACTCCAGTTAGAAGAAGCTAAACAAGGCGAACTACTGCGAAAAAATGCACTGCTGCGATCGCTGTTGATTCAACTTGCGCCCTTACTCCGTAAAATAATTAAAAAGTCTTGGTTAAGGCGACAATATAAAATGCGTCAAGGTATCACACAGGTACACTTAACTGTCTAAAAAACCGTTCTTAATTATCCTACTTGTGGTTGTGGGGTGTTAATTTGCAAAAACTCTTGTACCTGTTGCATATAAGTTGGCGCATCTTCCAACATTGGGAAATGCGCTGTGTTAGGAATCATCACAAATTTAACTTTGTCATTCAATGCAGCGGCTTGACGCCCCATCTCGGCTGGAATAATTTTGTCATACTCCCCCGCCACAAGCAGAGTCGGCACTGTTAGCTTGGCAAACTCTTGCGGCATCACTTCAGATTGAGCCTTACTGACTGAAGTAAAAATTGTTCCTAAAGCCGCATCGTAATCTGCTTCGAGAAAATCTTCCAAAAAAGCTTGCCGCTCAGAATGTGGTATGGAACTATGCAGAAATCTGGCCATAAACATCCGGTCAACAAATGGGATTTTGCTTAACCATTTGGGACGGAATTTTACTACATAGCCACCGAATTTATGAAAAGCACTAAAAGATTTTTCGTCATACTCAAAAATGCCGCTACAAGTTAAAATTCCTCGTTCTACTCGTTCGGGATAGCGGTTAAAAAATAAAGTGGCAACAGAAGCGCCCATCGAGTGAGCATTGATATAAACACGCTGGAGATGCAACCCATCTAACAAAGCTGCCAAATCATCAGCGTATTCCTCTAATTCATAGGTTAACTCTTTAATTGCCTCTGATTCTTCCTGGGGGGATTCCGATTCGGCAACAGCTTCACTTGCTTCGGCTATGGTTGGCTTCCCACCAGAACGGCCAAATCCCCGCATATCGTAGAGTAAACAATCAAATTGCTCTGATAAAGCATCAGCAGTATTTTGCCAATATCTAGCCGAACCAGCCCAACCGTGAATGAAAACCATCACTGGTTTTACCAAAGAACCGGATGGTTTTTTCACCCATTCGTAGTAATGCTCAACGCCACGAACATTAATATAAGGCATTAGTCATTTGTCCTTTGTCAGTTGTCATTAGTCCCTGGTATATGGTTATTATTCCTTATTTTTTGACCAATGACTAATGACCAATCACTAATGACTATTAAGCTGATTCTGGCTTCGGTAGTGAAGACGGATGTATTATCAGTTCGGCAGTCGATCGCTTCTCGACCATCTCCCTTGTAACTGTACAGCGTGTCACATCCTTACGGGATGGTAACTCATACATTACATCCAACATTAATTCTTCGACAATACCACGTAATGCTCTCGCACCAGTTTTACGGCGGTAAGCTTCTTGAGCGATCGCTCGTAAAGCATCTGCTTTAAAATCTAGCTGGACATTATCCATCTTCAGCAGTTTTTGGTACTGCTTCACTAGCGCGCTGCGTGGTTGAGTGAGAATCGCCATCAGTGCTTCTTCATCTAACGGATCTACTACTGCTACCATTGGCATCCGCCCAATAAATTCTGGAATCAGGCCAAATTTTACTAAATCATCCGGTTCTAGATGGCGAAGCGTGTCTGCTGCTCGTTTTTCCTTCGATTGGCCTTCTCCTGGCTGCACAAAGCCGATTGCTTTTTTGCCAACTCTCTGATCTACAATCTTTTCTAAGCCAACGAAGGCACCACCACAGACGAACAAAATATTACTTGTATCAATCTGGATGCAGTCTTGATAAGGATGCTTGCGCCCTCCTTGGGGTGGTACATTAGCGATCGTTCCCTCTAACATTTTCAGCAAGGCTTGCTGCACGCCTTCGCCAGAAACATCGCGGGTAATTGACGTGTTCTCGCTCTTACGAGCAATTTTGTCAATTTCGTCAATGTAAATAATTCCCCGTTGCGCTTCCTCTATATCCAAATCTGCCACCTGTAACAGTCGCAGCAAGATATTTTCCACATCTTCTCCCACATACCCAGCTTCCGTCAGCGTCGTCGCATCGGCTACGGCAAAGGGTACATCCAGGATTTTCGCTAGGGTTTGGGCTAAGAGAGTTTTGCCGCAACCAGTCGGGCCGATTAACAAGATGTTGGACTTTTGCAGTTCTATGGCATCATCCGCCCCAGGTTTGCCACTGGCCTTAGACTGAATCACCGCCAGCCGCTTGTAGTGATTGTAAACAGCGACTGAAAGCACTTTCTTCGCTTCGTCTTGACCAATAACGTGTTCGTCTAGATATTTTTTAATCTCTCTTGGCTTGGGTATTTGATTAAACGAAATACTAGCAGAGTGGGTACGCCGTTTTTCAGGTGGTTCTGCTCTTGGTGCTGGTTGTGCTGCCGCACCACTGGTATCGAGCAACTCCTCGTCTAGTATTTCATTACACAAGTCAACGCATTCATCGCAGATGTAGACTCCCGGCCCTGCGATTAACTTACGCACCTGCTCTTGAGACTTGCCACAAAATGAACATTTTAAATGGGAGTCGTACTTAACCATACCAGCCTCTTATTTCAGAATGGTGACGTTTTCCCCTGCTACGGGAAGATTTTGCCTGGAAATGACTTGATCGATCAAACCGTAGTTTTTTGCCTCTTCTGCCGACATAAAAAAGTCGCGCTCAGTATCTGCTTCTATTCTTTCTAAGGGTTGACCAGTATGGTGAGCCATTAGCTGATTCAACTTAGCCTTTACGTAAAGAATTTCTCTGGCTTGAATTTCAATGTCAATGGCTTGACCTTGAGCGCCACCAAGTGGTTGGTGAATCATAATCCGGGAGTCGGGCAGAGACATTCGCTTACCGGCAGCTCCTGCTGTCAACAAAAATGCCCCCATGCTCGCGGCTAATCCAAAACAGATGGTAACAACATCAGGGCGAATTTGCTGTATTGTATCATAGATTGCCATCCCTGCGTAGACGGAGCCGCCAGGAGAATTAACATACAGTTGGATGTCTTTTTCTGAGTCTTCGGCGTCTAGGAATAACAACTGAGCCACAATTGAGTTGGCTACGGCATCGTCTATTGGCGTTCCTAAAAAGATAATCCGCTCTCGCAGCAGGCGGGAGTAGATGTCGAAAGCTCTTTCTCCCATGCCAGATTGCTCTATCACCATCGGCACGATGTTGCTAGGGCTGCTTAACTGGGAGTTAATGTTTATTCGACTTAAGTTGCTGATTGGGGAATTTCCCGACTGCGATTCAAGCATACAAGCTTTCTTTGACGATTATTTAGGACAAATTTTTCAGCAGCGGATGCTGCCTTTTCAACGAATGGAATTTTTATAAGCTACGTGTTAACCATTATGCCTCATATAATTTCCTCTCGTGTAACACAGTATCAAGCTCAAGTGATAACAAGTGTCACTATTTGCCGAAAATTCATTAATTCTTTAATTATTTTGACTTCATCCCTGAGTCATGGGGCATGGGGCATTGGGCATTGGGTATTGGTTATTTTCCCCTGCTCTCTGCTCCCTCATCTCCCTTAGCTTACCCATTTCACCAGTACTTTAACTCAGAACTGGTGAACTCATGGTTGTGGGATTTTTTATTATCCTTCTGTAACTTCTGTAGAAGCTTCGGTGTTTTCTTCCTCAGTCTGAGGTGCATCAGCATCAGCATCTGATTCTGCGTCTTCCGTTTCCTCCGCAGTACTCAATGAACCTTCCGGTACAAGTTCAACTGATGAGTGTTCTAAGAGCCAATCGATGATTTTTTCGGTTAACAGTTCGTTTTCCACGATTGAGCGCAGTTTATCTTCATCAACGTCCTGTTCCTCCGAGTACTGTTCCAAAAGTTCTGTGACTCTGGCTGCGATTTCTTCTGGTGTTACCTCGATAGATTCGCGTTTGCCGATTTCTCGTAAGGATAAAGAGCGTTTGATGCGTTCAATTGCTTCAGTACGCGATCGCTCCCGCAATTGCGGAATAATATCTTGAGTAAACAGCTTTCTCACATCCAATCCCTGCTGAGACAGCCGGATTGCTGTTTGCGTTAGCATTGCATCCACTTCTTGCTCAATCAAGGTTGCTGGTAAGTCAACTTCTACCTGCTTGAGCAGTTCCGTTAACAAGGCTTCCTGCTTATTGGTTTTTGTTTTGTCGTCTGCCTCTTTTTGATATCGCTCTACCAAAGAAGCGCGTAACTCCTCTAAGGTTTCAAAATCGCTGATTTCCTGGGCGAAATCGTCATTTACTTCTGGTAGTTCCTTTTCTTTCAGTTCTTTGAGCGTCACGGTAAAAGTTGCCGCTTTTCCAGCTAATTCTTCATTAGCATAAGGATCTGGGAACTGTGCTGCAATCTCTTTGGTTTCTTCAGGATTCATCCCCACTATTCCCGAAATAAAGCCTGGAATAAACTTATCTTCCTGCAACTCAACTTGAAAATCAGTTGCTTCGGCTCCGGGAATCGGTTCTAGTTCTGTTGTTTCGTCCTCGCCCTCAACTCTGGCGAATGAACCTTTAAAATCGACTACAGCAATATCGCCGATTTGAGCTGCACGTCCTTCCACAGGAATCAATGTCGCCAATTCTTGACGTTCCTTATCCAGCGTGTTCTCCACTTGCTCTGGATCGAACTTGACTTCTTCGGCCTTGGCTTGCAAATCAGTGTACTGCACTAGATTCACTTCTGGTTCTACATCCACAGCAGCCGAAATCGTCAAGGGTTTTCCCGGTTCATAATTATTAATCAAATCCTCAAAAGAGGAGCGCAATTGCGGCTGACCGATTGCTGGGATGGCTTCTTGTTTGACTGCTTGCTCAATGCCATCTTGAATTAGTTCTTCCAGTGCCGCTGCCTTGATTCGAGTTGTACCCAGCCGTTGTAGTAATATCGGCCGAGGCACCTTGCCTTTACGAAACCCAGGAATATTGGCAGTACTCGCTAAGTTTTTAATGACCTGTTCGTAAGTTTGCTTGGTAATTTCCGGCGTAATCTCTATTTCCAGGCCAATTTGGCTGGCGGGAAGTTTTTCCTGGGTAACTTTCATGCTTCGTCTCTAGTTTTCTGGTATTTTATACTCCGAGTACACACAAAACGCAATAAAATAATTGTTTGCGTTTATAGCTTGATGTCTCTTAGGGCAATGGAAGTTTGCCAAAAGGTCTTGTGACATCCAAGGATGGATGTTTGTCTTGGGGCAAAGATCCAGTTTACTGCCAATTATCAAGGACTTGACATTTTACTTTCATAACAATTTGGTTAATGGGGCATTGATATTAAGGGGGAGGTGATAGGGAAATAATCTGTAACCCTTACCCTGTCACCTCTACCCTGTAACCTAATACGCTATTCCCTTCTTCACCCCCGACTCACTCTAAAACTTGGGAATTAATTATTCAGTGGGCTAACGCCGTGATATCCTGGTCTCAAAGAGTGGTTAGTACCTCAAATTAAAGTTATAGTATTGAGTCTAGCTATTATCTAGCTATTATTAAGTTATGTGTGGTACGAGAGTGCATCTGTCACTTAACCACATAGCTCAGTTTTGTGTTGTGCTGGCTTTTTGCATTTAGCTCGTAGTATATTCATCATCTTTGGTAAACAAGTTTGTAGCCAATACATTTGTTTCTTTACAGGAAGGATGCTTGTTAAACCCCTAAATGCAGATATCTCCCTTTTTCTGATAAATAGCGGTTTATTGTATAATATATAGTTATAGTTATTGATGAAAAAATTGGCGTTATTTTAAAATGCAACATTATAAAAAAATGTATTAAATATATAAAGATATATTAAATGAAAGAAAAATTTAAACCTATTTAAAATGTATTTCCAGACTGCGATCGCTATTTAAATATAACTAAATTGTCCATTGTTCCAAGAAATTGCAGATTAAGTCTCTTAATAAGGAGGAAGCAAGTTTGTCGAAATCCTATCGTTTAGCTATTTTAGGAGCTACTGGTGCAGTAGGCACAGAGTTGCTGGAATTATTAGAAAGTCGTAATTTTCCGGTTGCTGACTTGAAGTTATTGGCATCAGAGCGGAGTGCGGGGCGATCGCTGCGGTTTCAAGGTGAAAATATACCAATAGAGGCAGTGAGCGATCGCGCCTTTGAAAATGTCGATATAGTACTAGCTAGTGCAGGCGGTTCCACATCCAAAACTTGGGCAGCAGTTGCTGTGGAAAAGGGCGCAGTGGTAATTGACAACTCCAGTGCTTTTCGGATGAACCCGGAAGTTCCCTTAGTAGTACCAGAGGTGAATCCCCAAGCTGCGGCGCATCACCAAGGCATTATTGCTAACCCCAACTGCACAACAATTTTAATGTCTGTGGCAGTCTGGCCATTGCATAAAGTTAAACCAGTGCAACGCATCGTCGCTGCAACCTACCAATCTGCTAGTGGTGCTGGGGCTAGGGCAATGGCAGAAGTTAAAACCCAAACAAGCGCTATACTACAAGGACAGCCAGCGATTGCCGAAATATTGCCTTATCCATTGGCATTTAATTTATTCCCGCATAACTCCCCATTAAACGATTTGGGTTACTGTGAGGAAGAAATGAAAATGGTCAACGAAACCCGAAAAATATTTGGTACGCAGCAAATCAGAATCACTGCAACCTGTATACGGGTTCCCGTACTCCGCGCTCACTCAGAAGCCATTAATTTAGAATTTGAGACTCCCTTTAGTGCGAAGGAAGCCAAAGAAATTTTAAATTCCTCCCCGGGAGTAAAATTGGTAGAAGATTGGGGAACGAATCATTTTCCGATGCCAATAGAAGCAACCGGTCGAGATGAAGTTTTAGTGGGAAGAATTCGCCAGGATATTTCTCATCCTTGTGGCTTGGAATTATGGTTATGTGGCGACCAAATTCGCAAAGGTGCAGCATTGAATGCAGTACAAATAGCCGAATTGTTAGTAGAGAAAAATCTACTTAAACCATTAGCTATTAGTCATTAGTCACTTGTACTGAGCGTAGTCGTAAAGCCTGCGGCATAGCTACGCTTCGGGCGCAGCCTATCGTAGAGAAGTATTAGTCATTGGTAATTAGTAAAATGACAAATGACAAAGGACAAATAACAAATGACTAATGACACTTGAAAGCAATTTGCAGATAGGTTATTACAATAGAGAACCACCAAGATATAAAAACATGGGTAATCAGGAGTGAAAAAAGGGTGGGAGATTTTGGCAATGTTTTAACCGCTATGATTACGCCATTTAAAGCAGATGGTAGTGTCAACTATGATGTAGCGGCAGAACTGGCGGCGCATCTAGCTAACAACGGTACAGATACATTGGTGATGTGCGGCACAACCGGAGAATCCCCGACACTAAGTTGGGATGAGGAATACCAGTTGTTTGTCGAGGTATTGCAGTCCGTGGCCGGAAAAGCCAAGGTAATCGCAGGTTGTGGATCGAATTCCACCAAAGAAGCGATCGCAGCCACCCAAAAAGCGTCTAAAATAGGAGTACATGGTTCCTTACAAGTTGTTCCTTATTACAACAAACCGCCGCAAGCGGGATTGGAAGCGCACTTTAAGGCAATAGCACAAGCCTGTCCCGACTTACCGTTGTTGTTATATAATGTCCCAGGTCGTACCGGACAAAACCTTCAGCCAGAAACAGTTGCCCGGTTAGCTGAGGTTAACAATATTGTCGGGATTAAAGAATCCACTGGTAATATAGATCAGGCTAGCGTTATTCGTCGCTTGACACCAAAAGAATTCCACATTTATTCTGGTGATGATTACATGACTTTGCCCTTGTTAGCGATCGGGGCAAAGGGTGTGGTAAGTGTGGCTTCTCATCTGGTAGGAAACCAACTACAGCAGATGATTCAAGCTTTTAGGGCGGGAAAAGTTGAGGTAGCAAGCGACATTCATCTCCAATTATTTCCGTTGTTTAAAGCTTTATTTCTTACTTCAAATCCCATTCCAGTGAAAAAAGCACTGCAACTTCAAGGTTGGGAGGTTGGTTCAACTCGTCCGCCGCTATGTGAAGCTGATTTAGAAGTAAGTCAAAAGTTAGAAGCGATTCTGAAAGAACTTAGTTTAATTTAACCACCAGCTATTTAAATGTTGATACTCTCCTCCTTGCCAAAGATACATATACACAACGATCGTAATTGTTCATAAGTTGCATTTAAAAACCTGTGCTAGGACTGATAGATATACTATGAATCCTTGAGTTTTACAGTTGATTTTATTGAATAAAAAATTGAAATCTTCAATTAAAACTTGATTGCTTTGGGACTGGCTTAAAAGACAGATGTTGTCTGAAATACAAGGAAAGTTAACTATCAACTTAATTAATCAAAAGTAACAATCTAAGGAGAAAATGGCTAAAAACGAAGCTAATAATTCCGCCTTGAAAATTATTCCTTTGGGCGGTTTGCATGAAATTGGTAAAAATACCTGTCTTTTCGAGTATGACGATGAAATTATCCTGTTAGATGCAGGATTAGCTTTTCCCACAGAAATGATGCATGGAGTCAATATTGTTTTACCAGATATGACCTATCTGCGGGAAAATCGGCACAAAATTAAAGGGATGATTGTTACTCACGGTCATGAAGACCATATCGGCGGGATTGCTTTTCATCTCAAGCAATTTGATATCCCAGTGATTTATGGCCCCAGATTAGCAATGGCAATGCTAGAGGGTAAATTAGAAGAAGCAGGAGTCCGCGATCGCACAGAAATCAGAACAGTTCTACCACGTGATGTGGTGCGGATTGGCAAAAACTTTTTAGTTGAATATATCCGTAATACTCACTCCATCGCTGATAGTTTCACAGTTGCCATTCATACTCCCCTGGGTGTAGTTATTCACACAGGGGATTTTAAAATCGATCACACCCCAGTGGATGGTGAAAAGTTTGACTTGCAACGCCTAGCAGAACATGGAGAAAAAGGCGTTCTTTGTTTGCTAAGTGATTCCACTAACTCAGAAGTGCCAGGATTTACACCTTCAGAACGTTCAGTTTATCCCAATCTGGAGAGAGTATTTAGTCAAGCACCTGGGCGATTATTTGTCACGACCTTTGCTTCTAGCGTCCATCGCATCAACATGATTTTGGATATTGCCAAGAAGCAGAATCGTGTAGTGACAGTTGTCGGGCGTTCCATGCTGAACTTGATTGCTCATGCCCGCAATTTAGGTTACATCAAGTGTGAAGATAATCTGTTGCAACCATTGCACGCTGTCCGCAACCTACCCGATGAAAGAGTGCTGATTTTAACTACAGGTTCTCAGGGTGAATTGATGGCAGCCATGACCCGCATTGCTAACAAAGAACATCCTCACATTAAAATCCGCGAAGGAGATACAGTAGTATTCTCTGCTAACCCAATTCCCGGAAATACGATCGCTGTAGTCAACACCATTGATAAATTAATGATTCAAGGTGCGAAAGTGGTCTATGGACGGGATAAAGGAGTTCACGTCTCCGGTCATGGCTGTCAGGAAGAACAAAAACTGATGATTGCCTTAACTCGACCGAAATTCTTTGTGCCATTTCACGGCGAACATCGGATGCTAGTGAAGCACGCAGAAACGGCTCAGAGTATGGGCATTCCCGCAGAAAACACGATTATCATTCAGAATGGTGATATTGTCGAATTGACAGAAGATGCCATTTGCGTCGCTGGGAAAGTGCCATCTGGTATAGAACTGGTGGATACTACTAGTTCGGGTATGGTAAGTGCGAAAGTGCTGCAAGAACGGCAACGCATGGCTTCAGAAGGCATCATCACGATCGCAGCTGCCATTGATTGGAATGGTAAACTGTTAGCAAAACCAGAAACTCACCTCCGGGGTGTAGTTACAAGTGTAGAGCGATCGCTCCTGCAAACCTGGGTAAAACAACGCATTGAAGAAATCCTCACGGTGCGCTGGACAGAATTTGCTCCTGAGCAAGGTGAAGCAGCAGATATAGACTGGGGTGGATTGCAAGGTACTTTAGAACGAGAATTGCAACGTTCCATCCGTCGGGAATTGCAATGCCAGCCATCTGTGACTTTGTTGATGCAAATTCCTGATGAGCCACCTGTAAAAGTTGCTGATGGCAGAAGACGGCGGACTCGGACTGCTGCTCAAGTAGCATCATAGGGCAAGATAACAATTTAACAAAGAGGCGCAAAGACGCAGAGTTTTTCTGAAGGTCTTTGCGCTTTGGCGTGAGATAGGGTCTTTTATTATGGGTATAGTATTTGCCTATAGTTCTTGGAGGCGATCGCTATGACTAAAACACCAATAAAAATTAATACTCTGGAAGAGTATATAAATTTTGATGATGGCACCGACAAGCGCTATGAAATTCAGGATGAGGTGCTGGTAGAAATGCCTCCTGGTACTGGCAAACATGAGGCGATTATCACCCTACTGTTAGTTCGCTTTTTTTTAGAAATTCAAAAAATGGGATTGTCTTTACAACCGCGCCCTAACGGTACAGAGGTGCTGACCAATAAACAACTTAGAAGACCTGATGTTTGTGTAATTACTAATGAACAGGCAAAAAGTATTGAGAGTACCTCAGCTATTCTTAAGACTGCCCCACCCCTTTTAGTTGAGGTAGTTAGTCTCGAATCTATTGACCGAGACTATAACCAAAAAACCTCTGAGTATGCGGCGATGGGTGTGGTCGAGTATTGGATTGTTGACCCCCTGGAAAATAAAGTAACTGTGTGTTTACTAAATCAGGGCAGTTACAAGCAAACTGTGTTTATCGAAGACCAACGGATTGTTTCTCAAACGTTTCCAGCATTAACCCTGACAGCCCAGCAGGTGTTTTCAGCTTAAGGTTGTTTGGTTTTTTTGCGTGAAATCAAAAAAATACTGATTGCGTTCGTCGTTCGCGTTAGCGTCTCCGAAGGAGAAGACGTTGCCGTTGGCGAAGCCTCTCGAAGAGAAGGCATCGCCTAAATCTTGCAATATTCAACACGGCATAGGGATCTAACTTGTTAGGTTGCGATCGCCTCAAGCAACTCCAACCAATATCTCTTCATTTTTATCGTCTGCTGAAAGATACAAATCTCTCCACTGCTCAAAGTGGTCAAGATACCATCCTTCCCGACCTTCATCTCTTGCAAACAGTGTTTCAGGATCGATTTGTCGTAAAATGCTTGCTCCTTCACTGACTAGCTCACGGGATATCAGTCCCAATGACTCCTCTGCTGACAATAGAGTTGGAGCAAAAGTTTGATCTCCGAACATGAGCTTTTCAACAATCTCATCGGCATTCGCAAACTTTCTTCTCGATAGCTCTTGCGACAAACGTTTCTCGATCTCAGCAGATGATTTTTCTAGTGTTGCTGTTCTATCTTCAATCCCTGGATAGGCTTGACGAGTAAGCCTTAACTCAGACCGCAATTGTGCGATTACCCGATTTGCTTCTAGCTCAGATCCAAAAGTCTCTTGTTCTGTTTCGATAACATCTTCCACGATTTCGTCAATCTCTTCAGGCTCAATTTCAAAAAAGCGGAAAATGCCGCAACCATAGGGGAAAAGATAAGCTACAAGGATATTGAGTGCCTTTTCACGTAGAAGCCGTGCATACAGCGTACTGTCAGGAGGAATTGCGCTGTAGAATACAGAAACCATAAGCAAGCTCATCTGATTTTAACGCTTCAGACTGTATCATTCTCAAATTGCCACTGCCAACCTAGTTTTGTGAAATGCAATCGATTCTACTCGCTCGACAATCATTACTTCTACGGTATTCAGCCAGCGATGAACAAGACACACTTACGTGAGAAAGTGGGAACACGGAGAGGAAAAATGCCTTCTAGAGTATTACTGATGTTTATACTTAGCAAAAATTCTTTTATAAAGACCTTATATTAAGTTCTGTAAATGTTACACTAAAACCTATCCAATGATGGATGTCTTTATTAAAATTTAAACTGTGTCAAGTTATGAACAAGATCGTAATATTACACTACCGATCCCCAGAAATTTGCGATTAACTTGACGTAGTAATAAATTAGGTTCTGACTTAAGTGGCTAATCAGGTATTACATTATATCGCAGTCAGAACGCGATTTTTCCGGGAAAGTTCGTTGCCACGTTGTATATATTCATCAAAAAGGTGAATAGCCTCAATAACACAGAGGGTTAACCATGAAGGTATTCGACAATACCACAAAAAAGATTTTTCTGGCTAGCTGGGTATCAATCAATCAAGCAGAGACTACTGACCATAAAGTAACCCAGTTAAACCATTCTCCTTCCAAGCCTTATTGGGATATTCTCCAACCCTTACGGCAGCGAGTAGAAAACATTCAAGTCCGCGATCGCCAACTAGCTCACCGTTTGTGCAAACTGATTCCATCTCAGTGCCCCTTTGAGCGCGATGTCAAATTATTTGGCAAGACCTTGTTTCACATCCCGCCGATGTGCAAGCTCAACCCCTTATATGAAGAAGTGGTTGGTTTACGTTTCCGAGCGATGTGCTATCTAGCCGATGAATGCGGCGAAGATATATCTCAGTACTGTTGAGGGAAAAGTTAGGAGTAAGGAATAACGACTCAGGGATCAATAATATAACTCCTAACTCCTAACTCTCTGCTATTTTTTACTATTTTTTTACTATTTCTTTTGCCATTTTTGGATGGCATCCTGAGCATCTTCGTAAGCGCCTGTCTCCTCTGGCACTAAGGCTGCGGTTGCAATTGCGGCATTACGTTCTCCTTCGGCGGCGCGACGCTTTGCCAAGTCTAAAATTTTCTCACTCCATTTATCGATCGATTTTTGGGCAGTATCGAAGCCTGGTTGTCCGGGTGGTACTTTCTTGGCAACTTCGATCGCCCGATTGTAGGTAGATGCCTGTTCGGGCTTAATTAAGGCATTCGCTGCATCTAAAAGAGTTTTGTTACTCACATACTGCTTACCCTCTAAGCGCCACAGGTTAATTGCTGCTTGTGCCTTCGCGTAGGGGGCTTCATCTTTGGTAATTAATCGAGCCGCAGCAATAGCGCTTGCATACTGTCTTTGTTTAGCACGACCTTCTGCTAAATCTAAAATCATCTGGCTCCAAATCTTAATATTCTCCTGAGCTTGTTCGTACAGTGGTTCGCCAGGTTGAATTTTTCGGGCTGTAGCGATCGCCATACTCAAATCGCTCGCCTGAGTTTGTCTGAGCGACATTTTCGCCAGGTCTAATACTGCTTGATTCCGCTTTTTCGACTCGGAACTAGAGGTTATTTGGGCGCTAGATTGATTTTTGAGTCTAACTGGTGGAGTGCGTAGGCGTAGCCCGTCGGAGACATCGCTTGGTAAATTTTCGACAACCTGGCGATCGCTAACAGTAGCATTGGGTAATGCACTTGATATTTGCTTAATTCTAAAAGTTTCTTGATTGCGCAGAAAAACTACGGCGATTAAACCTGCTACCAGTAAGCTGCCTCCGCCCCACAAGATAAACTGTTTCCAAAAAGGGATGCTTGGCTGATTCGCTGGCAATCGAGAGACGTAACCTTTAGAGGAATTGGGGATAAATCTTCCTTTGGTATTCACTCCCAAGGAAGTTTCCGGCATTGGCTGGGCAACTAATCTGCTACCCGACTCCTGGGCTTTTTGACCTTTCGCCTGTTGGGAGGAGTTCACACTAACTTCTCCCCGTCTGCCTGGATCTGCTGAAGTTCTAGCAGAATCGTCGAGACGAGGAGCTGCAAGGGCAACAGCAAAGGATTCTTCAGGATAAATTACGGGTTCTGGTTGAAAATTATTTTCCATTGCCAATTTTGGCAAGATTACTTGCTGCCTTGATGGGATGATCGTGGCGGGGTTTTGGATAGGACGCCAGTGGTGGTGACATAACTTTGGCACGATCAGGCTGAGGTAGCTTTCTAAATCTGCCAAGTTGCTGCCATTACCAGAACGCAAAGCTTCTAACAAAGCTGCTGTAAAGAATCCGTGACCTAATTCGCTACTCTCATGGGAAAATTGCTCTGGTTGGCAAGAAAGAATAGTCGCCAGTTGTAGTTCTTGGGCTAGTTCTATTGTTTCTTCACCAACGGGAGCATCCGCTTGAGTGCCAAAGGCGCGGTTGATATCGAGTAGTAGCAATACATTTAGGTTAGCAAGTTGCAGACTTTGCATTAGCGATCGCAATTCTATGCCAGTCTCTTGCACCAGTTCCGGGTTGCCCTCTGCTGGCATTAAGTAATCTTTACCCTTGTAATTAACTCCATAGCCGCTAAAAAATAACCACAGATAGTCTTCCGGTTGCCAACTTGTTGCTGCCAAATCTTCAAGTAGCAGCAAAATATTTTCCTTCGTCGGGTAAGTCGATCTATCCCCAATCGGCGGCGAAGTATCTGTCATGACTAGACAGTGCTTGGGGAGAAAACCTGCCTCTGTTACCAAAAAATCTTCTAGTGCCTCAGCATCTGCTTGGGCACAACTTAAAGGTTGAAATAACTGATATTGATTGATACCAATCGCGATCGCCCAGTAATTTGCCATCCCGCTCTTTGTCAGTTATTGTTGTTTGCTGGTCTTAAAATTGCGGTTGGCTTTGTCAAATCAAACAAAGCTAACCTATGTCTTATAGTCTAGGTGATTCTGATTGAATCTTAAGTTAGAATGTAATTTTTATTACGTTATTTAGCCGGAAAATACCTTTACCTAATTTCAATAACAGATCATTACTAAGGAGATAGAAGGTCATGAGCAAAATTTCTGCTCACCTACCATCATCGCTCGCTCCCTTTTCAGTTATTAGCCAAATTGCCAGAAGAATCCGGATAATTCCTTTAGTAGTTTTGCTCATATCTACTGTTCCTGCGTGGTTTTTGATGGAAGCGATCGCACCGCAGCTTGTGCGAGCTTACACCGCTAGAGTCGATCTAGCTATCGACCGCCTGCCAGAAGAAAACTATGAAACCGTTCTCAGGAGAGCGGAAGCGGTCGCTAGGGCAGCTGCTCAAAGGAGCTTCGACCAAGATATCTTGGTGACAGATGTTTCCATCATTGTGTCCGTACAAAATTATGGAGCGATCGCACCAGTCTTGACATTAGATGTCAGTCGTCCTCAATGGCGATCGCGTCCTGATGCTCAAAATTGGGCCACTTACTTCAAAACTGCGCGATCTTTACTTTTCTTTGAAAATAACTCTAATCAAGTTCCAGCAGCTAGCGCTGTGTCAACGCCAAAATGACGGGTTGAGCTAGAAGTCCGAGCCGAAGCTTTTTTGGCTCGGAACCTTGGGGGAACTTAGGGACTTCCAAATAAAAAATATCCCAAATTTTCTTGTGGGATGGGTGTCCTCACCCGTCCCATATTCAGGGCGGGCAGGATGCCCACCCCACAAGATGGATAATTATTTCTTGTCAGTCCTTAAAAGAAAGTCATTCTTGCTGTTCCCGCGTCCTAGTGTCAGTCTTAACCCAACTTACTTATTCCTGACTCAACTATTGTCTTTGGCGTCAGTGGATGGCCTAGAATAAGAAGGTTGTCAAAAATCGCGATATCTGCTGACATGGCTGTTCCTAAGAAGAAAACTTCCAAATCAAAACGAGATAAACGTCGAGCTACCTGGAGGCATAAAGCCGTCGTTGAAGCTCAAAAAGCCCTATCTTTGGGTAAGTCAATTTTGACTGGACGTTCTACATTTGTTTATCCAGCTGCTGAAGAAGAGGAAGAAGAATCATAATTTCTCAGTCAGGAAAAGCACGAATAGCACCGATAGATTTGATTGCCAAACTCAACAATCAAACTTCCGATCGCTAGATAAATGCTTTTTCTTAGCTTTCCTGATTGCATTATGAGTCATAGACACTCTACATAAGCTCATTAGATCGAAAAAAATTGGTAGTGAGTAATTGGAAATATCCATTACCCATTACCTATCATTCAAGAGTTTATATAAAGAGTAAAACATCTGGTGCTGTTGGCAACTCAGCAAAAAAGCTTGTAAACATCTTGAGAAAACTTATTTTTCTCTAATTATGATAGGAAAATTTTTTCAGAAACCAGGTAAAGAAGAAAGCGAACGCGTCCCTCCTGGTCAACACTTAGCTAAAGGTTTCCCCGTATTAACTTACGGCGAAACTCCCAAAGTCAGCACTGAGGAATGGGAGTTTCGAGTTTGGGGTTTAGCAAAATCTACTACCTTTAGTTGGTCAGATTTTATGGCGCTACCTCAACACGAATTCACAGCTGACTTCCACTGTGTAACGCGCTGGTCTAAACTTGATGTCAAATGGACTGGCATTAAAGTTACAGATTTCATGGGTCTGATTGAATTAGACCCGAAAGTAGCCCACGTTATGGAACACTGCTATGGCGGCTACACCACCAATATTTCTGTAGAAGATTTTCTGCGCGAAGAAAACTTCTTTGCTTTTAAAGTCTTTGGTGAAGACCTTCCATCTGAACACGGTGGGCCGATGAGGCTAGTTGTACCCCACCTCTACGCTTGGAAAAGTGCTAAGTGGATTAATGGTTTGGAATTTTTAGCTGCTGAAGAACTTGGTTTTTGGGAGCGCAATGGCTACCATCGCCGTGGTGAACCTTGGGCTGAGGAGCGTTACAGCAACGCTTTTGGGATTTAATAGTTAGAAGTTAGAAGTTTAGAGTTAGGAGTTAAAAATTCATAACTCATAACTCATAACTCATAACTCATAACTTCTATCCTAAAAGTTTCTTGATTAGCGGCAATTTGCCCTGATATGGAGCGTATCGCCATTTTAAATCGAGCCAGAAGGAGTTTTGCAATACACTTTTCTGATGGGAAAAGGTGTCAAAGCTAGCTTTGCCGTGATAGTTGCCAATACCGCTATCTCCCACTCCACCAAATGGTAAAGACGAGACACCAACCTGCATAACTGTGTCGTTAATACAAACTCCACCAGAGGAAGTTTCCTGCAAAACTCGCTTTTGCAGGTTTTTATCTTGAGAAAATAAGTATAACGCCAAAGGTTTGGGTCTAGAGTTAATCAAGGCGATCGCTTCTGCAATGTCAGTATATTCAATGATGGGTAGAATAGGGCCAAAAATTTCTTCTTGCATGACAGAATCTTCTAGTGAGACATTATCAATTAGTGTTGGAGCAATATAACGCTCTGAAGGTTGATTTTCTCCACCGATGACAACTTTTCCATCTTTAAGAAAACTAACTAATCTCTCAAAGTGTTTTTCACTGATAATCCGGGCATAATCAGGGCTGTTTACAGGATTATCACCATAAAATTCTTTTAAAGATTTTTCCAAACCATCTATTAAATCTTTCTTGATTGTTTTATTAACTAAAAGATAGTCGGGGGCGATACAAGTTTGTCCCGCATTAATAAATTTGCCCCAAGTAATTCGTCTGACAGTATGTTCAATATTAATGTCAGTATCTACAATGCAAGGACTTTTGCCACCCAATTCTAAAGTCACTGGTGTGAGATATTTTGCTGCTGCTGCCATGATGATTTTGCCAACGGCTGTACCACCAGTAAAAAAGATATGGTCAAACTTTTCTGCAAGTAGTTTTTGACTTGCTTCCACGCCTCCTTCAATCACTGCAAGATAAGCAGGGTCAAAATATTTAGCAATAATCTTAGCAATGACATCAGAGGTATGAGAAGCAATTTCTGAAGGTTTGATAATTGCACAATTTCCGGCTGCGATCGCACCTATTAAAGGTGAGATAATCAACTGAAATGGATAGTTCCAAGGGCCGATGATTAAGACAACCCCTAATGGTTCTGGATAAATTTTCGCTGAGTAGGAAAAAAAATCCCAGGAAACTGCTGCTTTTTGGGGTTTAGTCCAGTTTTGAAGATGTTTGATAGCGTAATCAATATCCTTAACTACGCTGATTTCTGTAAGATAAGTTTCTACTTCTGGTTTATGTAAATCCGCTTGTAATGCCTCGACTATTGACTGTTCATGTTCGATAATTGCTTGCTTAAGATTTTTCAGTTGTTCAATGCGAAAAGTTACATCTTTAGTTTTGCCCGTTTGAAAAAACTCTCGCTGATTCTGGATAATATTGCCAATGTTAGATAATTCAGTGGTAATCATTGTTTTTTCCTATTAAAAACTATTTGTTTAATGCTGTTATCTCAGCATATTTGATTTTTCAATTCTTAGCATTTGATTTTCTGATTTAATTTTTTACTTTAAATTATCGTAGATACTAGTAAGGTTATAAATCATGAATTACCAGGATAAAAAACTCTATAATTCATAATTTATAATTACTAGTTTTTCATGCTTTGGTGGGTAGAAGCACAATAAATACACTACCTTTGCCCAACTCGGAATTAAGCAGAATAATGCCTTGATGTGCCTCGACAATTCGACGAGCAAGATACAGTCCTAAGCCACTACCAGAACTCTTATGACTGCCTTGGCGAAATCGTTCAAATATAGTGGCTTGTTCTTCAGGGCGAATACCTGGGCCAGTATCCGCTATTTCAATTCTAATGTAGTCAACGGAATTGGATGTTTCAGAGAACTGAGATTGATTACTTTTGTTGAACTGCCGTTGAGAAGTAAAACGAATAGTAATAGACCCGGAGTCGGTAAATTTGATCGCATTTCCGATGAGATTGGTAAATAAACGATGTAGTTCCAAGCGATCGCCCATCACTATATTTGTGACTGACTCTTCAGTAACATCCAAATTTAGGGACAGTGTTTTATCTTGAGCTAAGGGTGACAATTCTCCAGTCACTTCATCTAGTAATTGACCCAGATTAACCGGTTGAAACGCCAAACTTTTGCGACCCGCTTCAAAACGATAAACTTCCAATAAAGTATTTACCATAGAAAGCAGGTTGATATTGCTACGGGCCATGATGGCGATTACTTCTTGCATTTGCGTTGATAATGTTCCCAATGCACCTTGCTGAAATAGCATCAACATTCGATCGGCAGCTACCAAGGGAGTGCGTAAGTCGTGAGTGAGACGGGAGACAAAATCTTCTCGCTGGCGGGCAATTTCATCACGTTCATCCATACTATGCTTCAAACGTAGGAGCGATCGCACTCGTGCCAGCAATTCGTCTACTGTTACAGGTTTGCGGATAAAATCATCAGCACCCAAATCTAATCCGTGGGCGACGTTGGGCGCATCGTGGGCAGTGATCAGCAATATGGGGATATACTGCGGCAATTTCATATCTCCACGAATGTGCTTGGTAACTTCGTACCCGTCCATACCTGGCATCATCAGATCCAGCAGAACTAAGTCACAAGGAGAAGCTTTCAATTCTGCCAAGGCCGAAATACCATTTTCTGCGGTGCTAATGGTGTAACCTTCTTCCTCCAAAATAGTTTTGATCAAAAACACGTTATCAGGAGAGTCATCGACAACTAGAATTTTGTCAGAGCGAGAAGATTGTGAAGTCATATAGATGCAAGGTACAGGGTAAAAGTAAATTTTTAGGGAAACTGGTTTATTGGTATAGTTTTTCTATATAACGCTCAAATATACTTTCTACAAAAAAATTGTTTACCTAGAAGTTTATATAAATCCATTTCAAAAACTACTTTACTTACCTTTTTAACAGATAGCCACAAGCTAATGAAATTATGGCTCGTAAGCTTCTAGAACTGAATACAGAGGATGGCGGCACGATTTTGGTAGCAGTTGAGTTACCAGATGGCTCAGTAGGTCGTGTATCACCACCTACAGGTGATTTACCTATAGAAAAAGTAGAGGCAAGCTTTGATGCCGTTAAGGATTTGATTGTTCGCGGGTGTCGCCCAATTACAAAAGCATTTCGTACCTTACAGCAAGAATCGCAACCTGTGAGCGGAGAAGTTGAGTTTGGGTTGAATTTTACCGCCAAAGGCTCAGTTTATGTAGTCGAATCTAGTGGACAGGCATCACTGAAGGTGAAAATAACTTGGAAACTGGCACTCGAAGAAAACAAGTAATAAATTTTCATGAGTTGGGAATTAGTTAAAGCTTGTACCGTGGCGATCGCTACCCCAGAAGGTTACATCCAAGGCACGGGCTTTTTTATCTCACCCAATGGACATTTACTCACCTGTGCCCATGTCGTTGAGTCGGCAGGGGGTTGGGAAGAAGTCCGAGTCAATGAGCAAAGGGTTGAGTTGGTTTATTTAGGCGATCGCACTCTCACCACAAAACAGGCGATCAACGTGTTATGCCAATACATCGGTGTGTTATGCCAATACATCGACGTGTTATGCCAATACATCGACGTGTTATGCCAATACATCGGCGTGTTATGCCAATACATCGACGTGTTATGCCAATGCATCGACGTGTTATGCCAAGACATCGACGTGTTATGCCAAGACATCGACGTGTTACGTTAATGCATCAGAGCGATCGCTCATTGCCCAGAAGTGAGATTATCTAAGAGTTGCTGAAATTCTGTTGTAGAAAAAATTGCGATCGAACTCTCATCAAAAAATAGGCGATCGCTCATTCTCCAGACGTGAGACTATCTAAAACTTGTTGAAATTCTGCTGTGGTAGGAATTGCGATCGCACTTTTATGAAGCATTTTTAGCACAGATGGTTCTTCTATCCCATTGATAACTTCGATAATAGAGCTTGGCACTTCTCCAAAGCGCGTTTCTAGAACTGTAATGATGCTTTCTCTAGCAGTTTCGACAATTCCTTCTTCTTTTGCTAGCCTTTCAATACTAGTTACGTACCGCATTCTATCTGCCTCCTCGTAACTTCTTACTTCTGTTTTAAAATTAAGTGCCAACTCTTTTGGCAAAACCATTATCCAGTCGATAAACCGAAATAGTTCCCGAATATCTTCCCGGCTATATCCCCGTTCATACAGCCGTCTGACTAAGCTTAGTTTCCACTGTAGCCGATTTTGTGGGTTTTCTTGCGTTGCCTTGGTCTTGAGATGCGCCATCACAATTGACTATCGTAATCAGTAAGTTGCTCGGTCATGAATTAGAACAAAAAGTACCTCTGTGCCATTGGTAAAACTGTTGCAGGTTCGCAAATCAGCAATTCACCATCTGCCCTAACTTGATATGTTTCTGGATCAACTTCAATGTGGGGTAGTGCATCATTCAGCTTCATATCCCGCTTACTCAATTGGCGTGTCCCAGAAACTGCAACTGCTGCTTTTTGTAAACCTAACTGGCTGGGAATTTCTTTCTCTAAAGCTGCTTGGGAAACAAAAGTTAATGATGTGGCATGACGCGCCCCTGCAAAACTACCAAACATCGATCGCATATACACTGGTTGCGGTGTGGGAATACTGGCGTTAGCATCGCCCATTTGCGCCCATGCAATCATTCCGCCTTTAATCACTATCTCTGGTTTCACGCCAAAAAATGCCGGACGCCACAAACATAAATCTGCTAATTTTCCCTCTTCCACTGAACCCACATATTGAGCAATTCCGTGAGCGATCGCTGGGTTAATCGTATACTTAGCAACATATCTTTTTGCCCGAAAATTGTCTGCTCTTTGCTCTGTTCCTTGTGCGTTAAGACTTCCTCGTTGCACCTTCATTTTGTGAGATGTCTGCCAGGTGCGAATTATCACTTCGCCCACTCTTCCCATTGCCTGAGAATCGGAAGAAATTATGCTAAATGCGCCTAAGTCGTGCAAAATGTCCTCTGCGGCAATGGTTTCCCGACGGATGCGAGATTCGGCAAAAGCGACATCTTCAGCGATCGCAGGGTCGAGGTGATGGCATACCATCAACATATCTAGGTGTTCATCTAAGGTATTTAGAGTATAAGGACGTGTGGGGTTAGTGGAAGATGGCAGAACATTAGCTTGGCTGCAAACTTTGATGATATCTGGTGCGTGTCCTCCACCTGCGCCTTCGGTGTGGTAGGTGTGGATGGTACGATTTTTGAAAGCTGCGATCGTATCTTCGACAAATCCGGCTTCGTTCAGAGTATCAGTATGAATCGCTACTTGCACGTCATATTCATCGGCAACGCTGAGGCAAGTATCAATTGCTGCGGGTGTAGTTCCCCAATCTTCATGGAGTTTTAACCCCATTGCACCGGCGGCTACTTGTTCTACAAGTCCTTGGGGTTGACTGGCGTTACCTTTACCCAAAAATCCTAAGTTGACAGGAAAAGCATCAGCAGCTTGCAACATTCGGTAAATATTCCAAGGGCCGGGGGTGCAGGTAGTGGCATTTGTACCTGTGGCGGGGCCAGTACCGCCACCGATCATGGTGGTAATCCCGGAAGCGATCGCCACTTCAATTTGTTGGGGACAAATAAAATGAATATGGGCATCAATACCGCCAGCAGTGAGAATCATTCCTTCACCTGCTAAGGCTTCAGTTCCGGGGCCGATAATAATATCTACATTGTCTTGAATATAAGGATTTCCTGCTTTACCAATTTTGAAAATCTTGCCATCTTTAATGCCGATATCTGCTTTGACAATACCCCACCAATCGAGAATTAAAGCATTAGTAATTACTAAATCAACAGCACCATCGGCGTTAGAAATGGGGGATTGTCCCATTCCATCGCGGATAACTTTACCGCCGCCGAATTTTACTTCATCGCCGTAGGTGGTGAAATCTTGTTCAACTTCAATAAATAATTCTGTGTCTGCAAGTCGGATGCGATCGCCTACTGTTGGCCCGTAGGTTTCGGCGTAGGCGCGGCGATCCATTCTGTAAGGCATATAAAATCCTTTTTTTTAACGCAAAGGGACGCAAAGGGAAGCGCAGAGGTACGCGGAGGTTTTTAGAGGTTTCCGTTAATTTTGGCGTTGAAGCCGTAGACTTGGCGAGTACCAACGAGGGGGATTAGAGTTATTTCTTTTTCGTCGCCTGGTTCAAAGCGAACTGCGGTTCCGGCGGGGATATCGAGGCGCATTCCTTTGGCTTGTTCTCTGTCAAAATTTAAGGCGGTGTTGACTTCATAAAAGTGATAGTGGGAACCTACTTGTATGGGGCGATCGCCTGTATTTGACACTAGCAATTTTATAGTTGGACGACCAACATTCAGTTCAATTTCACCTTCTGGTGTAATGATTTCTCCAGGAATCATAATAAATTAAAAACTAAAAAATTAACGAATTGGACTATGTACTGTCACTAACTTTGTACCATCAGGAAAAGTTGCTTCAACTTGCACATCATGCACCATTTCCGGTATCCCTTCCATGACATCATCTCGCGTTAAGAGAGTTGTACCATAACTCATCAATTCAGCTACAGTTTGCCCATCTCTTGCACCTTCTAAAATGGCAGCAGAAATATAAGCAACTGCTTCTGGATAATTCAGTTTTAAACCCCTTACTTTACGTCTTTCTGCTAATAAAGCAGCAGTAAAAATTAATAACTTATCTTTTTCCTGCGGCGTAAGTTGCATTCTTGCCTCTTCCTTCGCGTCCTTCGCGCCTTCGTGGTTCGTTCAAAGCTGCCACACTCTTGGTATACAATTACCACGATTTAAAAAAGAAACTCGCAGCAACTGCCAAACATTAATAAACCAGTTTCTAACCTCAGATGTAGAAGCACCGCGATATCGACACAATAATCCATGTTGTAACCGACTAACACCCGCTTCTCCTTTCCCATCCCATAAATTTCGCGTTTTTTCAACAATTTCTCCTGAAACTGAACCACCAACCCAAACTAGACTACCTACTATTGGTTTTCCAGCCAACCCGTGGGGACTGTGAAAAGTTTCTTCGCTACCCTGTAACCATTGCCGATCGATCCACAAGGGAACATCTTGCTGCCAAATTTCCGTGTGCGATCGCCATTCCCCTTGCAAGAATTTTTCTCCTCTAGCACTGCGACCAAACCGGGTAATTTCCCAGCCTAACCAACTGCCCCCGGTTGCTAATTCTACCCGTAAATCTTGCCGATAAATCGCACCGTTAAATAAAATTGTCTCTTGCGGCAACCACTCCAAACAAGCGCCAGCATCAACTTGCATCTCGATGTTTTGTCTAGCTTGTAAGCCATTACTGCGGTATATCTTGCTTGCAGCAGCTGTAGTGATTAGGGCTTGGGCTTGGGGTTGGAGGTGAATGTTAGAGGATAAGCGATCGCCTCCCACCATTCCCCCAGCCGTGTGTAAAATGACGCTATGACAAATTTCCCCTTCTGGGTAAAATGGACGTTGTACCTTCAGGGGCGCTTGTTGGCGATCGTAAATTAATTGGGTTTTACCCTGGCGATCGGCATAGACTAAATTAAGTTTGCCATGCCAACCTTCTGCTGCTTGCGGATTGCAGGTCATTTATAAATTCAAGATTAAAGTTTAGATATCTTATATTTATTTAATGCATTCTCTGCTACTTTACTTGCAATTTATCATTGTTTTTCGCCCAGGTGTACGCTAGTGCGATAGACCATATAGATAAAACCACTCTCATTACGAAAGCGCTGATATAATTCTTGAAACCTATCAATAAGCTGTTCGTATGCCAAGCCTTCACGTGGCAAATAAGAAACACTCATTGCTCGCCCAATAAGTCCAGTTAAATCTAACTGTTGCCTATAAGTAAAAGTATATTCGTGGATGTTAATAAAATAGGGAGTTACTAACAGTGGCTCTACCGACTGCATTCTAGATTCTGCTGGGTGATTATTAGATACTTCGCGGACTATTCGGCTATATTCTGTAGTTAAGGTATCTTCTTTATCGCGGTTATTCCACACGACAGCCAAGCGTGCTGATGGTTTTAAAATGCGGTGAAATTCTAATAAAGTTGGTTCGGAATTGAACCAGTGGAAAGCTTGAAAACAAGTAACTAAATCAATTGAATTATCAGGTAATTGGGTAAATTCTGCTGTTCCATCACGAAACTCTATTAAAGGATGTGGTTTAGCAGCTTCTCGCATCGCCGCATTTGGTTCTATGGCTATGACATTAACCCCTCGTTCAGCTAACAATCTTGAAGAAATTCCTGTACCTGCACCAATATCTGCTGCTACGAGTTGTGAATTTTCACCTAATCCTTGCAAGATAATATCAATTGCATCTGCGGGATAGCTTGGTCGATATTTTACATAATCCGCTGCTCTGTCAGAAAATCGGTTAAGTGGGTTTAAGGTATGTAAGGGGGTTGTTTCAGGATTAATTTGACTCATAAGTTTTTATAGAAAAGAAGAAGTGCGTTGGCGTAGCCCGTCGTAGACATCGCTGTAGTTCAGAAAAGCGATATCATAACAATTAAACCGCTCTAAACAGTAACATCTACATACAATAATGGAAAGATTGCTAAACATCCACATTGAAAAACTACCTGAAGGCGTTTATTTAGCAACATCTGATGAGCTTCAAGGTTTAATAGCTCAAGGACGGACTGTTGCTGAAACTTTAGAAATTGCCCGTGATGTAGCGCGTAAGTTATTAGAAGCACAATCTCAGGATAAAGAACTAGATTATTTGCAACCAATATCTGAACAATTTAACTATCCTTTAGTTGTAGGTCAGTAGTCAATTAATGGGACGGCTAGCTGGGTTTAGGTACAGAGAGATTATCAAAATATTAAAAACCTTTGGCTTTATGTTTCATCGTCAAGCCGCAGGGAGTCATGATATCATGTCTCCCTGCGGCTTTATGTTTCATCGTCAAGCCGCAGGGAGTCATGATATCATGTCCGGATGAT
>NZ_JAVRCC020000041.1:0-62543 GCF_034530975.2 Nostoc sp. DedQUE07
AGATTTTCCGTACGTTGTAGCAGTGTGCAGTAACGATGTTGTAGGTTTCTTCTTCTTGACCGAATTTGTAACCGTAGTTTTGAGATTCGGTTTCGGTGGTTTCACGAACCAAGGAGGAAGTTACAAGTGAACCGTGCATCGCAGAGAACAAACTTCCGCCGAATACACCTGCTACACCTAGTTGGTGGAAGGGGTGCATCAAGATGTTGTGTTCTGCTTGGAACACGATCATGAAGTTGAAGGTTCCGCTGATTCCCAAAGGCATACCATCAGAGAATGAACCTTGTCCGATGGGGTATACCAAGAATACTGCACTTGCTGCTGCAACTGGTGCTGAATATGCAATTGCAATCCAAGGACGCATTCCTAAGCGGTAGGATAGTTCCCATTCACGACCCATGTAGCAGAATACGCCAATCAGGAAGTGGAAGATTACCAACTGGTAAGGACCACCATTGTACAACCACTCGTCAAGTGATGCTGCTTCCCAAATTGGGTAGAAGTGCAAACCGATAGCGTTGGAGGAAGGTACTACTGCACCGGAGATGATGTTGTTTCCGTAAATCAAGGAACCTGCTACTGGTTCGCGGATGCCATCGATGTCTACTGGAGGTGCAGCGATGAAGGCGATTACGAAGCAAGCGGTGGCGGCTAGCAAGGTTGGTATCATTACTACGCCGAACCAACCGATGTAGATCCGGTTATTGGTGCTGGTGATCCATTCGCAGAATCGATCCCATACATTGGCGCTTTGGCGCTGTTGTAAGGTTGTTGTCATTGTTTTATAAATGCGATTATTTGCAGATGAATTTAGGTAGGTTTGACTACCTGTTACACATCTTAAATAATTTATTGCGTTTTGTAAAGTACTTTCAGAAAAAATTTTCTCTTGGGATTTACGCACCCACAACAGAAAGTCCCCAATTTACTGAAAAAAGGGAGGCTCTGCACTTTTATCATCTAGGTGCGTTGCCCCCAAAACTCCCACACTTCTTTCTGGCAGTGAACCTTGGCGATCAATAGAAGAAATTTACTACCGATTAGCTATCAACGATTCTTCACGAATAGTTGATGGGAAGGGCGGGCGCAAGCAAAGATAAACAAGTGGGCCGAGTAGCGGGACAAACGCTACTGCCCAAAACACCTGGGGATTATTCCAGTGATGACGAGCCATATCTTCGCCAAGGATTGTGGGGAATAAAAGACAAAAAAGGCAAAATGCCAAGCTCATGCCATTAATAAAGCGATCGCCTTGAAACTGCTGCACAAAATCTCCCCAGTCACCTAAGACAAACCCATAGGTGAGCAAGCCAACAGTACTTAAACTCAAAACAATCCCAAAAAAACGAGAATCTAGCAGCTGTAAAAAAGTATCCTTTTGTCCAGAAAATTCTTGATTTTGTTCGCGAAAAGCCAAATATGGTAATAAACCAAGCACTCCCGATCCTACTGATGCCAAGGCAAAAGGCCAAAAAGGAATTCGTTGCATTCTGCCATCAATGAACAACAAACCACTGTAAATTAGTAACCAGATCCCGACTAAAGAAAACAAGGAAAGGATAATTGGATTTATGTCAAGCCACTGAAGAGTAAATATATTTTTCAGCAGAATTAGGGTTTCCTGTAAATGCAAGGGCGGTGCTAACAGTAAGATATAGGCGATAAATCCAAGCCATAGTAACCACAATGCAACTTTTCTATTCATCATTTTTAGATGGGTGCATTTAACATAATTACTAATTTATAGTTCGTATTTTTTGCGTCTAAATCCACCTTTTTGTAGAACGCTGCCCTTAGCTTGTTGAAAAATAGGAGTAAATATATACGTGATTTTTGTTTCAGTTGGAGATTTAGTCCCCAACTGAAACTGTCTTTAATTAGGAATTAAAAAGTGCTTTAATTTGCAGCTGTTTGCTGACTGCGTATTGCCTCAACACCTACGTCTGGTAGAGGTGGACGTACACACAAATAAATCAATGGGCCTAATAGCGGTATCAACGCTATTAGCCAGAATATCTGTGGATTTTTCCAATCACGACGCGCCATATCATCCCCTAGGACAGCTGGAAATAATAGGCAAAGTAGACAGAAATCTAAACTCATCACATTGATGAAGCGGTTGGTTTGCCACTGTTGCACAAAATTACTCCAATCTCCTCCTCTTAAACCATAGATAGCTAGAATAACGGTGGCTACCATCAAGACAACCCCAGTCACACGAGAATCTAACAGCTTGAGCAAGGTATTCTTTTTACCGACAAATTTATTATTTGGTTCTCTAAAGGCTAAGTACGGCAACAATGCAAAAGCACCAACTCCGAAAGAGACAGTAGCAAACAGCCAAGCAGGTATTTTTTGTCCTCTACCATCAATAAAGACTACTGCGCTGTAAATAAGAGGCCAGATGCCCATGAGGTTGAATAATGCTATGACTAACGGGTTAACGCCTTGCCACTGGCCAATAGAAAGGTTTTTAATTAACTCGAATGTACCAGGTTGCTCAGGAGGTGCGAGAAAAAAACCATAGACAACAAATCCCAGCCACAGTAGACTAAAGGCAATTTTTCTAAGCATGAAAGATTTAAGTAGTATTAATTATTGATTTTGCCGTTACAAATACGGCTATGTGCTTGCTATGTGGTATTGTTTCCTCCCCTAGAGGCGTAGCGGCTTGTTCCTAAAGATTAACCGCTAATTAAGGATTGAAATAACTGAAAGCTTCTGAGAGATAATCAGCAGCAGATGCTACTACTGCGATCGCACTTTCATAATCTAGACGCGTTGGCCCCAAAACTCCTACACTTCCTACGGGTATCGAACCTCGGCGATAGTTAGAAGAAATCAAGGTGCAGGTGCGTATCGGTTCTAATGGATTTTCTGCGCCAATGCGAACCGTTACTTTTGGTTTTCCACCATCCTCTAGTTCTGGTTCTTCAAATATTAATCGCCACAGTTGGTCTTGTTCTTCTTCCAGCAGGTGGATAATTGTTTGTACTTGCTGTAACTGGGAAAATTCTGGCTGGCGCAAAACTTCTGACACACCCCGAACCATAATTTGGGTTGCAGTCGGTGCAAGAGTGCGACGAGTCAATTCGGCAACTGAGTTTTTCAAAAATTCCCCGTAGCGTTGGAATTCTTGATCTAGTTCGCTCCAGTTGAGGTGGCCTAATTCCAACAGACTTCGCCCCCGCAGGTGACTATTCAAAAAGTTAGAAACAATCTGCAACTCGCGATCTATTACCTCTGAATCCCGTTGGCTTTCTTCTGGTGTTAGCGACAAATCCATCAATTTAGAATGTGTCTCATAACCATCTGTCACCACGATCAGCATGATCCGTCCGGCTTCAATTTGCATTAATTGCAGATGTCGCAATAGCGCTGTGGTCGTTTGCGGTATAGTAATCAAGCTAATACAACCACTCAAGGTTGCTAAAATCTGCGCGGCTCCTTGCAGTAGGGTTTCTAAACTCCGATCTTGCCACTGTAGCTGCTTTTGCAATGCCACCTCTACTTCTCGCCCTAAAATTTCCGTAGCACTTTGTGGAAGCAAGCTCCGCGTAGCGTCTGTCTGCGACACGCTGCGCGACCGCAGAGAAGGTGTAATTAGCTGGTCAACATAAATGCGATACCCTGAATCTGAAGGTACACGTCCAGCAGAAGCGTGTGGTTGGTAGAGCAATCCAGACTTTTCTAAAACACCCATGACATTGCGAATTGTCGCCGAGCTTACACCCAGATCGTACTCCTCAACCAAAGCCTTTGAACCAACTGGCTCTGCCGTAGCAATGTAGTGACGTACCGTTGCCCAAAGTATATGCTGTTGTCGATTTGTTAACTGAACTTCCATTATGGTATGTTTTGCTGAAGGCAAATTTTAATCAAACTCTCAAGAAATTTGTGGATTTAATCGAAAACAGAAAATATTAATAATTTATTAAAGTATCAAATTATATAACTATATTATGATAAGTATTTTTAAAGTTTATGTACAAAGCATTTTTTAAGATTAGGGTTAAATTAGTAGCTCAATTTTTTTGCAAAAGCTGCTAGTTATAATGTACCCTTACGATGCTTTTTTCTAACCGTACTTTTGCATAAATTTCTGCTTGCAACAGTATTATTAGATACGTATTCTCTTCAGGGGCTACTGCGGAACTGTAATTTAGAGCAATCCAACATTTTTGTGCAGATGTACCTGATGCCCAAATTTCAAACTTTCCGGCAAGCCTCTAAATTGATGTACTTCTATCTTTAGCATAGCAAAAGTCAGATGGAAGAGTAAGTTCCATCTGAATGATCTATCCGAGCAGAAGCTAATACTGGGGAATTGAAGGGTCTACTAATTGGGAATAGGCATCAATACCACCCGAAATATTTTGCACATTTGTAAAACCTTGAGCAATCAACCACTGGCACATTTGGGCAGAGCGGATGCCGTGGTGGCATAACACCAAGGTTTCGGCTTCGGGATTGAAGAGGGTAGGTACTTGATCTCCCCATTCGGCAAATTGACTTAAAGGTAGGTTGACAAAGCCCTCAATGCTAGCAATTTCCAATTCTCCTGGTTCACGCACATCTACTAGCTGAATACTTGCATCACTAGAAGAAAGACGTTGCGCCAGTTCTTCTACACTAATTTGGTTCATGGGTTGACTAAAAGAATTCCCTATAAACAGTCCTAATCCTATTTATGGTGACAGAAAATCTCTGCCTTTGCATGAGTATCCATTCTCAAGGGGGTTGATTAATTCTGCTAGGCTTTCTGCTTAAATGGCTGTAAACCGTCTTTTTTAATAGGTTTAATGTGAATAGGCAACGTTCATTTATCGGTTTTATCGTAGCTGGGGCGATCGCCCTGCTAGTAATGGCGATCGCAGGCTTTTACTGGTTTTTCGCTAAAAGTCCGGCTAACCTCATTGGTTCTAGCTCTGGGCCTGGTGCAGCCATATTCGTGTCGAAACTTTCTCCTGCAATGGTTTCATTATTGACCAATCCTGACCGTTTGCAGGCGTTGGAGCGCGAAGAGGAACTATCTAAACTCAAAACCAGTTTATTCGCCAAGAGTGGCATAGATTACAAACAAGACATTCAACCCTGGTTAGGGGACGAAATTACATTAGCGATCGCTACCTTAGATATCGATCGCGATCCAGAAAACGGACAACAGCCAGGGTATTTGTTGGCATTAGCAACCAAGCAACCGGAGAAAAGCCGCGAGTTTGTCGAATTGTTGTTTTCTAAACGAGCGTTAGCCGGAGCAACCTTAGTTGTTGAACAATATAAAGGTGTAAAACTGATTTCTGACAATTCTCAACCAGAACAAGACTTGCTTGCTGGTGCTGTTGTCGGTGAAGGCTTCGTCTTATTTGCCAACGATCCGAAAGTACTACGAGATGCTATCAATAACGTCCAAGCGCCCGATTTGAATTTAACTAGCTCACCCGAATACCAAAAAGCTACTAAAGAACGGCTCAAAGGGGGATTAGCTGTAGCTTTCTTGAATCTTCCCATCGTGGCAAAATGGCAAGGCTTAGAGTTACCAGAACAACTTTATAACAGCCAAATTATATCCTTGGTGTTAAATCCTAAAGGATTACTGGCAGAAACCACCTTTTTGACTTCATCGGAAATTGTCTCTCCATCTGCACCACTATCTAAACCTGTGGGAGCATTGCAATATGTTCCAGCATCCGCAGGTTTAGCAATTTCCGGCTCAAATTTGAGTAATTTGGGTGACAGTGACTTAGCCAAACTCTGGAAACAAGCCACCGCTACCATATATGGTTCTGGAGAAGATGTGGTTTCTCGGTTAGCAAAACCTTTGGCAGATGTTCAAAAACGTTGGGGTATAAACTTACCAGAGGATATTTTTAGCTGGGTACAAGGAGAATATGCCATAGCATTGTTACCTGCGAAAGAGCAAACAATCCCCCATTGGATTTTTGTGGTAGAAAAATCCGAGGGTGTGGAAAAAGGTGTTGCTCGTTTAGATGCGATTGCCTCATCCAATGGACTCAGTATTAATCCCTTAACTATAGACAAGCAAAAAATCTCCGCTTGGACAGAGTTAACTACGGCTACAAAAAAAAGTGATATCAAAGAAGGATCATCTTTCAGCATTGAAACAAAAGTACAGGGATTGCATACAACTTTAGGAAATTACGAAATTTTCACCTCTGACTTAGAGACTATGGATGAAATTCTTACAATCAAGGATAATTCCATAATTGACAATCCTAATTTCAAAGATAGTATCGCGGCAATTCCCTTACCAAACCAAGGTTATGTATATCTTGACTGGACAAAGAGCCAGAATTTGTTAGAGCGTCAAGTACCGATTCTCAAACTAGTGGAAGTCTTAGGTAAACCATTTTTTAACAACCTGCGATCGCTCACAGTTAGTAATTATGGAACTGACACGCGATCGCTCAAAGGTGGCGTTTTCTTCAAGCTCCATAATTCGTGAGATTTTCATAGAAGCTCAGATGCAAAAAGTAAAGGTAAAAATTCTTTTACCTTTACTTTTGTGCTTTCTTATTTCGTCCTATTTACGTAGGCTTTATGTAATATTTGCTAGCTAATAGTTTGATTGCCAAAATTCCCCACTTGGATGCGATTTTATGCTGCTGTCGAGATATAGAAAGAACCTAGCAATTAGCTGTCTACTTTCTAAAACATCAACTGTGGCACATTTTAATGTGGCACAACCAACTGAAATTTCACTGGAATTTTTTCACTAGAATATGTATATATCATCACTAATTTAAAAGCCTGTTGGAGGGCTACTATGAAATACTGTTGCCCCCGACTTCAGTTCGGCGGTTGGCTGTTAGCTATACTTACCGCCATCACTGCTACCCCTGCAATCGCACAGACCGCAAACTTTGGCACTTTCAATTTATCAACAAACTTTAATCCAGCACAAGGAACAGTGCAGGGATTTACAGGTGGTTCTTACTCATTGTCTGCCATAAGTAACCGCGATCGCGATCAAAAAGCCTGTATTGGCTTTGCCGATCCCCAACCAGATCACATTATGGTTTTGGAAAAAGACTTTTCCCAGCTAACAATACAAGTTGATAGCAACAACAACGACACCACTTTAATCATCCAAGGCCCAGATAAAACAACAATTCGTTGCGGCGATGATACTGGCAAAAGTAAAGATGCTAGTGTTAGCGATCGCGACTGGAAAAGGGGCACTTATCGGATTTGGGTAGGTACGTTTAATCCTGGAGTCAAGCGGGATTATACTCTCAACGTGGAGCAGCAGTGAATTAGAGAGTGGGGAGCAGGGGGAAAATTCCTCTCCTCTGCACCCTTCCCCCTGCCCCTCTGCCTCTTATACCCAATCCCCATTTCCAATTTTTAGGTGTAACACCTGAGAGGATAATATGGGAGAGTAGCTTGTTGTGCTTTCCGAGGGTGCTATCTCGTGCTATCTATACTGCGTGCTGACTTTCGTATCATATTTGAACGTGACCCAGCTGCCCGTAACTGGTTGGAAGTTTTATTTTGTTACCCTGGTTTGCAAGCCCTGTTATTCCATAGGCTGGCTCACTGGCTGTATAGTGTTGGTCTTCCCTTTATTCCGCGCCTGATTTCTCACTTGGCTCGGTTTTTGACTGGAATTGAAATCCACCCTGGTGCAACAATTGGGCAAAGTGTGTTTATTGACCACGGGATGGGTGTAGTAATTGGTGAAACTGCGATCGTGGGAGACTATGCTCTAATTTATCAAGGTGTCACCCTTGGGGGTACTGGTAAAGAATGTGGTAAACGCCATCCTACTGTGGGTGAAAACGTCGTAGTTGGGGCGGGAGCGAAGGTACTGGGCAATATCCAAATTGGCAATAATGTCCGTATTGGTGCTGGTTCTGTTGTTTTAAGAGATGTACCTTCAGACTGTACAGTGGTAGGTGTGCCTGGGCGCATTATGTATCGTTCTGGAGTTCGGGTTTCACCTCTTGAACACAATAACTTACCAGATTCAGAAGCTCAAGTAATTCGTGCTTTAGTAGACCGGATTGAGGCGTTGGAAGAACAAATACAAACTCTTCAGCGCACCAATTCTTCAGAAAAAACTCCTGTTTTGGTGGGTGGTTTAGCAACGAAAGAGGATGAACTAACCCACGATACTCGCTGGTGCAACCTCAAGGATAAGGCTATTCAGGAATTTCTAGATGGTGCTGGCATTTAAAAGAGTGAGAAGTTAAGAGTGAGGAGTGAGGAATAAAAATCATAAATGCAGGTTTGCAGTTTCCAACTCCTAATTTCTGTAGAGACGCAATTAATCGCGTCTCTATTCCAATATTTAAGGATTAATCGCTTGGCTAGACCACTCTTGCTGCTCATCACGGTGATAAAGACATCGATTTTGTGGTTCGCCACGTAATTCTAAATGGTCTACTTGCACTGGATCGAGTAGCAGTAGACAAAAATTAGGCACTGGCTGTACGGGTTCGGGTGCTGGTGGTGCAAAAGCTTCTGGGTTTTCAACTCTGAGTTTTCCAGGATGCGGCCAAGCAAACTGTAAACGCGCCGCATCACTCAATTCTTGCCACATTGCGATCCGGGCTGGCTGTAGATTGCGGTCAAAATCATCACCGCTTACTAGGGTCAAACAACCAGTTATGCGGAATTGTTCTCGTGTATTGGGGAAGTACCAGCAAATTTCTGCCCAAGGTTGTTGCTGTATTTGGTCGGCTTTGGCGCTACGGTTATCGGTGATAAATTTTAGCTGGTTTGTATCTTCTAGAAAGCCGCGAAAGACTAGGGTACGATTAGCGGGGCGACCGTTTGCCTGTACTGTTGCTAGTTGCAGGTAACGGGCATAAACAAGGCTGCGGTTGCGATGGAGTGCATGAGCGATCGCACCTCGCCAAGGAGCAAGAGACATTATACAATTCTGTTGGTAATCTAACGTCAGGTATTCCTGAACATACTACCACTTCAATACTTCTGGTTGAGCGCTAGTGATTTCTAAAAGTTCTCTAACGCCAAGAAGCTTTAAGATTTTGCTGCTGTAATATATATAAATTCTTAATATAAATAATACCTAATGAATTCCTTACCCGCTAATCGTGCTAATACGCTCAAAGCTGCTTTTCGTGTTTGTGATGTAGCTCCTCTAGTGAGTAATAAAGACATTGAACGTTATTATGTTAATTTATCAAAAGTTCGCAAGACAGAGGCGATTAATACTATTAAAACTCGCTTAAGTTTTCTGGAACCCGCCGAATTTTGCAGCCTTTTATTTACTGGACATCGGGGATGCGGTAAAAGTACAGAATTAAGGAAGATTCAGCAAGAATGGGAATCTCAATATAAAGTTATTTATATAGAAGCCGACGCAGAACTAGATATATTAGACGCAGAATATACAGATTTATATTTGGTAATTATTAAAAAAGTTGCTGATGTCCTATACGCATCGGAATTAAATTTTGATGCGAAACTTCTAAATAATTTTGAGTCTTGGTTTAAAGAAATTACTCAAGAAACTGAACAAACAGTTGAAAGATCGGTAAGTATCAGTGCTGAGGCAGAAGCAGGTATAAAGATTCCCTTTATTTCAAAGCTCTTGAGTAAAATCCAAGCTCAAATCAAAGGTGCTGACAAACAAAGAAAGACAGTTCGTCAGAATTTACAAAAAGATATTGGTCGTTTACAAGCAGATATAAATCTTTTACTGGGTGATGCTTTTTTCAAGCTTAAATCCAAATACCCGGAATATGAAAAAGGATTTTTAATTATATTTGATAACTTAGACAGGGTTCCTCCAAATGTAGCTAAACACTTATTTTGTGATTATGCATTTCAATTACAAAGCCTACATTGTACGATTATCTATACAGCGCCAATTTCTATAGTCTATTCTGAAAATAATTTGGGTAACACTTTTGATACACCTAATATTGTGTCGATGGTTAACATATATGAGTTTGAACAAGATAAAAAAGAGTTAGATTATAATGATGAGGGAATAACAGCAATTACGAGTTTAATTGAACAAAGAGTTGAAGTAGACGCAGTGTTTGAATCGCGTCAACTATTGGTAGATTTAGCCAAAGCAAGCGGCGGTCACATCCGCCAATTGATGCAAATAGCATCAAAAGCATTTATTACAGCAGCAACTCGTGAGCATGAGAAAGTTACTGTTGATGATATCACTTATGCGATTAAGCAAGAGCAGTTTAATTTTGAGCGGAGTATATCAACAGAATACTATTCTGCGTTAGCTGCGGTATATATTAATAAGGATGTTTCTAAAGATGAAATCGGCAGGTTAATGCTGTTCAATCTTTGGGTTTTTGAGTACAACGGCAAAAATCGCTGGAATTATGTTAATCCAGTTGTGAGGTAAATATATGCTTTCCAAGAAGCAGTCAAATCAACCACAAGTAACCCCTGAGTTAAATTTAGCAAAAGAAACTTTTGTGCAAATAAATCAGCAATCATTAGCGGAACTGTTAACCTTTATTGACTTTGCTGACACTCAGTTAACGATTGGGTTTGTTGCTGTTAACTTTACAGACGATAGAAATACTTTAATTGAAATTCTCAATAACCATCCTCAATGTCATGATATTCAGTTTGAACTTCTCAATTTTGCCGATCCTAATTTGCGTTTTTTAAGGGATGAGATTATTCGTGATTTAAAAGACATTCATTTAGAATCAAATAAAAAATTAGTTTTAATTGTTATCGGATTAGAAAAATTCATTGGTTTATCTGGAGAATATCCGCCTGTACTACAAGACTTGAACTTTGTCCGAGACGCTTTTACTAATAGTGTTCCTCACCCTATACTGATATTTCTGCCAGATCATGCCCTAACACGTTTGGCAAAATATGCCCCAGATTTTTGGGCATGGAGAAAAGGAGTATTTTATTTTCAAACAGTCCAGTCTACTCAAGAGTTAGCTATTGAAAAAACAATTGAGTCTGAGAAAATATTAGGAAGTTTAGATTTACCAGAAAGGCAAGAGCGGATTGATTTACTTGAACGCTTGCTAATGGAACAATCAACAGATGTTCGTACCCGGATTAGTATTTTGAAGGAGTTAGGGATAGCTTATAGGAGTATTGGTGAGGTACAAAAAGCAGAAGATTTTTTGCTAAAAGCTTTGAAGTTGACTGAAGAAGATGAAAATTTAGCAGGAATTAAAGCTAGTGTTCTCCACGAACTGGGTTGGATATATGATGATTTAGGAGAATGGGACAAAGCGATCGCACTTTATAATCAGTCTTTGGAAATTGATGAACGCATTGGTAATGTCCAAGGCAAAGCGGAGACGTTGCACAATCTGGGATATATCTACACCGATAAAGGGGATGTGGATGAAGCGATCGCACTTTACAATCAGTCTTTGGAAATATTTGAACGTATTGGTTATGTCCAAGGCAAAGCAATGGCTCTCTGGTGGTTAGGACATTTGGCAGAACAGCAGGGTGAATACACTAAAGCAATATCCTATTTGCAACCAGCTTTAGAGATTTTGCAGCGATTGCAGTCACCGGATGCTGAAAGTGTGAGTGCAAGTCTGGATAGGCTAATGCGTAATTCGTAATTCGTAATTACAGGAGCCAAGGTTTTTTGTCTCACGTAGAAGCGCACAGAAGAAGGCGAGAGTGTGATTTAAGTGAATGAAAATTGCTGTAATGAGTCTTTGAACCCCTTTAATGAGGCTTTGAACTCCATTAATGAGTCTTTGAACCCCTTTAATGAGGCTTGGATACTCATTAATGAGTCTTTGAACTCCTTTAATGAGGCTTTGATACTCATTAATGAGGCTTTGAACTCCTTTAATGAGGCTTTGATACTCATTAATGAGTCTTTGAACTCCTTTAATGAGGCTTTGAACCCCTTTAATGAGTTTTTACACCAATTCAATACAGTACTGCAAAAATCCACAACGAACCATGAAAAATATTTCTTCCCTACTCCCTTTTTCAAGTGAGAGAATCTGGATCTACGCCGAGCGATCGCAATCGTTCTGGTTTATTTCGTTAATGAATTTTGATAGCAATTTAAATGAGAGAATCAGAATCTATGCCGAGCGATGTCTACGACGGGCGACGCCTACGCACTTTTCAATCAGTCTTTGAAAATAACAGAACGCATTGGAGATGTGCAAGGCAAAGCAAATATCTCTACTCACTTTTTCCCTTGGCTCAGGAAAAAACTGCGAGATTTACCACCTAAGATACTAGAATTTAATTACCAATTAAAACATAATGTCTCATCGCCGCCGTTTCCGTGAGATGTGGCAAACCCTAGTTAGATTCTGATTCATCTTTGAATATGGCTGTTTCCGAAAATAGAGAAGCATTTATTCCCTACACTCGCAGTGATATTATCAAACTTTGCCTACAAGACGGTCAGCTAGATAAAGCTGATGTCAAAAAATTTCAAGATTTCTGCCAAATCCTCATTGCATACTATCACTTTCGCTTCCACCAAACCTTAGAAGTTATCAAAGATAACTACGTACCCTTTAACCCTAATGCAGAGATTCAACCAATAACTCCACCAACATTTGAGCAATATGATGACATGGAGTTAAAAGTAGTTGAAGCCTTTGGGCATATTGTTGAAAGAGCTAATTATATTCTTTTGCCTGAATCGATTCTCAAACGAGCGCTGGCAACCAAATCTCTCATTGAATTGAAAACTCAAGTAAATTTTGAGGATTTTGACCGCTTGATCTGTTATTACCGGGGTGATAGTTCTAAGAAAATTTCGGTAAAAAAATTCTTCTTTTGGCAAGAAGAAAAGATGATTGATATTTTTGAACGGATTGTTTTATTAGTCAAGTTCAAAGAAGCAGCTTACTTTCGTGCGAAGAAAGACAAGATCCAAGAATTAAAATTCATTCCCGGTAAGATGTATGTTTACTTCTACAAAAATATTCCAAAACTAGATGTTGATTTAATCTTTCCCAATGTAAAAACAAGTATGACCTGGAAAGATCGGTTACTATTTGGAATTCCGGCGATTGGCGCGGCAATTCCTTTAATATTAAGAACATTGCCGAATTTATTATTAATAGTTGCTGCAATTTTACTAGTACTAAACGTTACTTTTTGGGTTGAATCATTAAATGTAGAGTTGGATAAAGTCAGAAATTTTATGCCCGTCTTAGTGGCAGCTTTATCATTAGCGATCGCTTTGGGTGGATTTGCCTTTACGCAATACACTAATTACAAAAATAAAAAAATTAAATTTCAAAAAATTGTTACTGATACGCTATTTTTCAAGAATTTAGCTAGCAATAATAGCGTTTTTCAAATGTTTCTGGAATTAGCAGAAGAAGAAGAATGTAAAGAAATTATTCTGGCATATTATCACTTACTGACTAGCCCCACACCATTAACTCCTCAACAATTAGATTCTCGCATTGAAACTTGGATGGACAATAAATTAGGCACAAAGATTAACTTTGATATTCAAGGGCCTCTAAGCAATCTAGAAGATATTCGCGGTCAAGTAATTCAAAATAGCAAAACAACAGACAAAGTACCAGAAATCCCTTTACTAGCCTACGATCGCCAAGGAGCATGTCACGTTTTACCCTTAGATGAAGCGAAAGCAGTGATTGATTACGTTTGGGATAATGCTTTTCGATATAACGGGATAATTTTGTAGTTTAGTCTCTCGGTTATTTGTAAACATCAAGAGGCTCATATCCCCGAATTCTTGAAGAAGTTGGGGATATTTTGCTTATTGAGTATTAATTTTCCACTTGTTTGAGTTTTTGAAAAATTTCATCAAGTGGTGACTCAGATTCATCAGGACAAAATTCTAAAGCAAGTCTCACTTTTCCTTTTTTCCATCCCAAAGTACTAAATTGTAAAACTTCACAATTTAATCCTTGAGTATACAAATTTACTTCATCCGTTTCTTCTGCTCCAACATATTCCTTGATTGCTGTAATCAAATCGCGGACTTTAAAAGTTTTAGCAATATTTAACTTATTAAAAGTGTCCGGTTGTATAGACACAACTTCATCATGATTTAGGATCTCGAATCCATCTTCCATAAAAATCTCCTGTTAATCAATTTATATTTTCCAGAGATATAACAGTTCATCCGAAATAAAATGATGATTTTATAGATTTAGTGCTGGTCAAATAAAAATTTAGTAATAATTTGATGTCTGGTAAATTAGCCTATAATTCTCACCTTACCCCTCCCCAAAACATCGGCTACGGTGTACACACATCTTGCTAATGAAGCGCAAACCCTGGGTTTACCCCCCTTAATCCCCCCTTGCAAAGGGGGGAAATATCCGGTTCTCCCCCAATGCATCGGGGGAGTTAGAAGGGGTGAAAAGGACTTGTTGTGTATACACCGTAGCTTTACCAAGGGGAGGGTGCGCGGTAGCGCGAGTGAGGTAGTTTTATTTAAACGGTTCTTAGAAAAACCAACCGTAAGAATGCAAACCTTTACCCAAAAGATTCACACCGAGATAGCAAACCCAAACTACAAGCAAGCCGGCGGAGGCTAAAATTGCCGGACGGCGCCCTTGCCAACCGCGAGTAATTCTGGCGTGAAGGTAGGCAGCAAACACTAACCAGGTGATTAATGCCCAAGTTTCTTTCGGGTCCCAACTCCAGTAGGAACCCCAGGCTTCGTTAGCCCAAACGCCACCGGCAATGATGCCAATTGTCAGCAGGGGAAATCCTAGTCCGATGATGCGATAACTAATGTTGTCTAGGGTTTCGGCAAGGCTAAGGCGCTGGGGTGAAAGAGGTTCAGCAGATGCAACGGCTGGAGATTCAGGAGTAGTTACTAAATTCAAAACAGCCGTATTACTGTTACCGTTGCCATTGCTACTAGTTTCAAAACGAGCAAAGCCGTTATTTTCGACAGCAGGGGTTGGTGTTTGAGAAATTAGTTCAGATGCTTTGTGCAAGCGGTAGCCGTTGCTGCGATAGCCACCAGTACCAACAGAACTACCTTGTAGTTGAATATTTTGACCGCGAGTGACAATTAAAAAAGCGATCGCTAATAACGAACCTACCATTAAAGCAGAATAACTCAGCATCATGACGCTGACATGCATCATCAGCCAATTTGACTTCAAGGCAGGTACTAGGGGTTCTGACGCTTGCATTTGCGATGGTAGTGTCATAGTAGCAAAAGCAGTAATAGCCATTGCCACTGGAGATGTCGCAACTCCTACTAAGCGGCTACGGCTACTATTTTCGGCAATCAGATGGACGGCGGTAATTCCCCAAGTTAAGAAAAACAGAGATTCATAGAGATTACTTAAGGGAAAGTAACCAGCTTCGATCCATCGTGCCCCTAGTAGAGTAGCTATACACAAATTTGCGATCGCCATCCCAGCTGTCCCCAAAGCGGCTAGATAAGGCAGATTTGGAAAAGCCGCTCCTCCCCAATACACCAGCATTGTCAGGAATAATATGGCAAAGGACGCATTGTCCAGCCAGTTCTGGAGTACAACCAAATTCATAAAGTCTTCTCTCCGTGAATAATTTAAAATATCGATTCTGACTGTTTTGATCCTATATGTTAAGAGAGGAATCGGGAATGGGGGATTGGGGATTGGGGATTGGGGATTGGGGATTGGGAGTTAGGAGTTAGGAGTTAGGAGTTAGGAGTTTTGTTTATCTCCTTGTCCCCTCACTCCCTCATTTCCCCGCTCCTCTGCTCCCCTGCTTTCCTCTCTCCTCTATCTAACAGAGTTACTCTTACTATTTTCTGGACTAGGCAATGTAGTAGTGTTAGTAACTTTTTTCAGTTCGATAAAAATATCGTAACGGTTACTGCGATTGTCGCTGACAGCAGATGTCATCCCAATTGTGCGCGTTGCATCTAGCAAAGTTTCTTGATTGGGAATTAGAGTTGGTAAAGGGAAATTTTTCACAGTTCGTTCCACATCCAGAAAAAATTGACCGTTTGTCGGATTGGGTTCTGTAGGAACTGTTTGTTGGAAGGGAAGAGTGCCAGCTAGTGTGTAGTTAGGTTTGGGAACAATTTTATCGGTGATGGGAGCGCCCACTACCAAGAAAGCGACATCTCCATCTAACCAACCGTGGGTAGCAGTTAACGTACCATAAGGTGATACCCAGTTAACAACGGGTTGACCTGCGACTTTCCCCGGTTGCACTTGAAACTGGTATTGATTTTTCATCACTTCATCCAACTTACTGATGGATGCTTCTGCTGATTTGCGTAGGCTTTGCCCGCCGTAGTCATCGCTTGTCTGTACCATGAACAGCAAACCCGCACGAAAATCATTTGGTGAACCTTCTTTTGGAGTAGCAGGAATTACTGATAAGGAAAACTCCCCTTTCATCCAACTAAGCAAATCCTTCTCCAAATCGAGATCGGTAAGAGATTTTATCCCACCTCTAATCTGTTCTGGTGCGATCGGTGATAAAGGATTTCCCTGAGATGTTAAAACATAGTCTCTCCACAACCTCTGTAAATTACCACCAGTAAGCATCATTAAGGTTTCGGCTGGTATGCGGCTTTGCATTTTCCCAGCTTTGTTTTCCACTGTCAGCACGCGTTGACTATTAGGGTTTAACCAAGAAACGCCCTTGAAGCGGATTCCTTCTGACTCTAAGGTTATTGTCCCTGCTAAACCTTGGTTATTTTGCAGTTGAGCCAAAACTTGAGCAGGTAAAGGGCGATTTGGAGAAGCCGCGGCTATTTTCGCTGCTGTTGGCACATTGATATAAAACTGTCCAAAGGGTTGGTAATTGGCAATTTTCGGGAAATTCTCAGCAAATCCTCCTGTTGTAGCTAGGGATGTTTTATTTTTGTAAGCATCGATCGCTCGTTCTGTGGCTTTAGGACTATCAGTTATGACTAAAAAACGCCCATCTAATAATGCAGCCGAGAAGTTTTGCCCTGCTTGTCCCTGACTTTGTTTAATGGCGATCCCTTGATAAGTGCGATCGCTCCATTTGCCTTGTTTAAGAATTTTGGGTTGTGCCAAAATAGTTTTGGCGATTTCTGAATTTTTTACTGGCAATACCATTACCATCGACTGCTGATCGCTAGCGGCATTTTCATTGGTGGTAACTGGTTTGGGTGCAGGTTTATTTCCTGTAGTTGGGGCAAGAATTGCGATCGCCACTTCATCGCCTACCCAAGGAGCGATATCTTTTTGGAAGTCGTAACCATTATTAGTCAGAAAGCGATCGCGTAACTGGACTAAATTTTTGTCCAGTTCTGTTTGGGTTTCTTTTGTCCCAAACTGCCGCAATTTCTGCCACTGCTGGGGATCTGTTGTTAAGGAAACCGCAAACAGGGCATCACCAGGAATAATATTTGCACCTACTAGCAAATCGCTAGAAGATATTTGTCTCTGGGCTAACAACCAGTAGCCCACACTCCCCGCACCAATCAATAACCCAGCAGCCGAGAGCGTCAGCACCAGAGACGGTTTCTTATTTTTCTTCATCTGAACAGACACAAGAGGCGGTGCCATTGAAACCTGTACCTTATACTTGCAAACTTATTACTTGCTTGATTAGTCAAGTACACCAACAGTATTACCCATCCTTTAGGGCAGTTAATTATATTAAATTTTTCTACCCTAGATGGTTGATGGTACTTCGATAATCAACTTTCCGTAGTCTTTTAAAAGCTATGTTTTTGGCTCAGTTACCATTTTTAACATGCTTTGTTGAATTTCGTAGGACGTTTCCCTGAGATTAATTCCTCTGTCGGAAAGTTTCCACAAGTAAACTGTTATTCCAAGCAATAAGCGAGAATATAACATTTTTTTCGGAGTTACAGAAATTATATATAATCAGAAAACTCTAGGTATTGTAATGGTTTTAGGGATTTCTCTCAATTCTCCTTAAAGTATTACCCCGCCCTAAGAACTCTATTTTTAGAGACCATTTATAAAGTAAATCTTTAGACGACAAGACGACGCAGCATGAGACGAGTCATAACAGCATAGATGGCAGCTTCACTCATTTCAGGGAGACGTTCATAATCCTTACTGAGACGACGGTACAGGTTTTACCAGCAATCATGTTCTCTCTACTACTCAACGTTTTGGCATGGTAGCGATCGCCTACCTACACTTGCAACTCAAATTCAGGTAGTATATCTTCTCCAGAAACAATCGCTGGCATTTGTACAACTTCTACAGCTTTTAAAAGTCTGTAAATTTCAACCTGGCGATCTTGAGGATTAATCAGCCAACCCAAGCGCAGACCATTTTTAATGTATTCCTGCATTTTCTCTTGAATCGGTGCAAGGCGATCTGTCTCCGAACGCAGTTCAATCACAAAGTCGGGTACAAGTGGCGGAAATTTTTTTCGTTGTTCTGGTGTTAAAGCTTCCCACCGCTCCAATTTTACCCAAGCAGCATCAGGAGAACGTTTTGCACCGTTAGGAAGTATAAAGATAGTTGAAGAACTAAAAACTTTCCCTAATTTAGCTTGACGATTCCAATTATTTAAGTCTGTAATTAAATCTGCTTCCTGATTTCCGCTTTCTCCTCCGATTGGTGGCACAATTATTAATTCTCCAGATGCGTTCATTTCCAGGCTGACATCACGATTGGCAATACACAATTGATAAAATTGCTCATCGGTTAAATGAGCAATCGGTTCTAGATTTAGCACAACAGTATTCATTAAACCTTTCCTCGCGTCTTTATTGCTAACATCAGTAGGAAATTATTGCTTGTTGGAAGATTTGTTGAGGTGTAATTTGCAGCCCTTCAAATAATGAATCTTCTCAACTATCAGTACCGCGTTTGGTTTGGTGATATCACCTTCGGGAAGTGCGATAAATTCTTTGAGGGTGAGTTGGGTTTTGAGTTGAATCATAGTCGATCTTGAGGAATGACTCTATTTTAAAGAGGATGCGATCGCTAAACAACGGCAAACTATCACCGAAAACTCATTAGTTTATCGGCACTACTATCTAAGAGCGATCGCTGCAACAATAATTCAACGTTCCTTTGATAATTTCATTGGATGATTTCAGCTACTTAGTTTTACTCGATAGCGAGCGGCCTACATCATGGCTTCTTACTGATTTTTGGAATTTAATTGCATAGGCCCCAAATATTTGGTTAAATAAGGCGAAAAAACTTCATAAATTAATGTCAGTGGCTGCCCATGATGCCAAAACAAGTAGTGGCGACCCCAAAAAGGCCCAGTTACACCAAAACCGGACTCTAGTGCCAATGAGTTTCCGTAGTAAATTCCTCGAACATCTCGATACAATTCTGTGCGAAGACGAGCTAAACTTGCCCAAATTGGTAATGAACGGTTTTGTAAATACTCATCGACATGACTGGCTTCCCACCACGAAGTAGCATAGGCTAATCTTTGACCAGAAGCAGTACGCAGCCATACTTGTCGTCGTAATCGCGGTTCTGGGACAGCTTGGATTAACTCAGGAGCAGCATCCAAGTCCATGCCAATCAATGACATATCAATAACATCTACTTCTACAGGCTCACCTGTGAGCAATTCTAAGTGACGTGTTGGAGAGCCGTCACCCAAAAGCATTAGCTGCCATGCAGGTGCTAGCTGAGTGTGAGGTAAACTTTGTTGAATTATTTCCTCCCCTCCTTGCCAAATCGGAGTGAGGCGATGCCAAGCTGGTGGCAGTGTTAAGTTGTTTGTTGGCGGAAAAGAAATAGTCAATGCTTTTTACAAAACTTCACCTATTTCTATAAAAGCATAAAGGACTAGTACTTTGACAAGGCAACTTTACTTAATATCTAGTAAGCACTGAGTGCTTCGGAAGCAAACTTAATATTTAAGGGTCAACAGTCTAAGGTTTTTTGACCTGTGACTATTGACCCTATGCTTAAACAAGCAAAAATGCGGATGGGGAGACTCGAACTCCCAAGGCAAAGCCACACGCACCTCAAGCGTGCGCGTATACCAATTCCGCCACATCCGCATGGTTTCTCTAAAAATAGACTATAGCATAAGAAAATAATTATAGTAAGGTGATATCTAAATTCAGTTGCTCAAAAAATAAATTTTCTCAAGGCGGTATCAGACTGACAGAAATTTAGCAGCTGTACAAGTGATATTGATTGAAAAGGGTAGAGCTACTGTGTTCGGCAGGGTGCGATCGCGTATCCGTCTGCTGTAGTCGATGTCTACGACGGGCTATGACGCTACGCGATCGCTATCGGCTTCGCAAAAGCCCAGCTTGGTAGTCTAGCCAAGACTTACAGCAGCAATGTTGTTAGTGTAGTAAGACCTGTAGAGGCAGCAAGCCTGCAATGTGCAAGCTTACTTAGAATCAGGGTGGCGAATCTCCTGCAATAATTTGAAATAATGTGGAAGCATTGTTTCAAGTTGGATCGGAGAAAATGTCAATCTACTGGTAATGATATCGAAACTAAAAAATGAAGTTTGACAAAATATTAATTGCCAATCGGGGAGAAATCGCCCTTCGCATTCTCCGCGCCTGTGAAGAAATGGGAATTGCCACAGTTGCGGTTCACTCCACCGTTGACCGTAATGCTCTCCACGTCCAACTTGCTGATGAAGCAGTTTGCATTGGCGAACCTGCTAGTGGTAAAAGTTATTTGAATATTCCCAATATTATTGCTGCTGCACTGACGCGCAATGCTACTGCTATTCATCCAGGTTATGGTTTTTTGGCAGAAAATGCTCGGTTTGCGGAAATCTGTGCCGACCATCATATTGCTTTTATCGGCCCAACTCCAGATGCTATGAGACGGATGGGCGATAAATCCACTGCCAAAGAAACCATGCAAAAAGCTGGAGTACCGACGGTACCAGGTAGTGAGGGATTGGTAGAATCCGAGCAAGAAGGATTAGGATTCGCCAAGGATATCGGCTATCCAGTGATGATCAAAGCTACAGCAGGTGGCGGTGGACGCGGTATGCGCTTAGTTCGTTCTGAAGACGAATTTGTCAAACTTTTTCTCGCCGCCCAAGGCGAAGCAGGAGCAGCTTTTGGGAATTCTGGCGTTTACATAGAAAAATTTATTGAACGTCCCCGCCACATCGAATTTCAAATTTTGGCGGATAACTATGGTAATGTCATCCACTTAGGCGAACGGGATTGCTCAATTCAGCGCCGGAATCAAAAGCTGTTAGAAGAAGCTCCTAGTCCGGCTCTCGACCAAGACCTACGTGAAAAAATGGGACAAGCTGCGATCAAAGCTGCCCAATTCATTAACTACAGTGGGGCGGGTACTATTGAGTTTCTCTTGGATAGATCCGGTAAATTCTACTTTATGGAAATGAACACCCGGATTCAGGTAGAACATCCTGTAACAGAAATGATTACTGGGATAGACTTAGTTGCCGAACAAATCCGCGTTGCTCAAGGTGAAAGACTCAAGCTTACCCAAGACCAAGTAGTATTACGAGGTCATGCGATCGAATGCCGAATCAACGCCGAAGATCCCGATCGTGACTTTCGCCCTTCTCCTGGAAGGATTAGTAGCTATCTGCCCCCCGGAGGCCCTGGTGTGCGAATTGATTCCCACGTTTACACAGATTACCAAATCCCACCTTACTACGATTCTTTAATCGGCAAGTTAATCGTTTGGGCGCCAGACCGACCCACTGCTATTAACCGGATGAAACGCGCGCTGCGGGAATGTGCCATTACTGGATTACCTACCACCATTGGGTTTCATCAAAAAATTATGGAAACTCCGCAGTTTTTACAGGGTAATGTCTATACAAATTTTGTGCAGGAAATGAACGGGTAGGAAAGTAGGGAAGGAAAAAGGTTATAGGTTACAGGGGACAAGGTTATAACCTGTAACCTGTACCCTAATTAACACGAGATAGCATAGTCAACAATCCTTGTTGACCTAACAGGATTTCTCGCAGCAGGCTGAAGATACCAACCCAAATAATAGGTGTAATATCTACCCCACCTATAGGTTGCACCAGCTTTCGCAAAGGTATTAAAAATGGCTCAGTTGGCCAAGCTATTAAATTAAAGGGCAAACGATTCAAATCCACTTGCGGATACCAAGTGAGAATGATACGAAATATAAATAAGAATGTCATAACCCCTAACACAGGGCCAAGAATCCAAGCAGTCAGGTTAACACCAGTCATCGGTTTTAGGTACTATCTATCTGTAAAAAAAGAAAAACTTAGGCACAGGCAAGTTGCGCTTTGCATAGACATAGCTACAAAATTTTAAGCTTTGTAAAGCACTCCGATCGTTATTTTAACTAAATGCTGTCACTTCTTTCTGAAATAGAAAAGCGAACTCGCCCATGTGGTCAACTCAATAACTGGTGAAAGAAGTTACCAAGTTTGGCAGTTCAGAGTTAGAGGCTTCTCAAGAAAGTAATACACTATTAAAATTAGGATGAAGTGTGTAAAAAAAGGTTGAGAAGTATGACGCCTTCTTTAGCAAATTTTCTTTGGAGCCTGCTATGGGGTACAGCAATTGTTGTAATACCCGCTACTGTTGGTCTAATTTTCATTAGCCAAAAAGATAAAATACAGCGTTCATAATGCTTATGAGAGTTAAATTAGCTCTCGTAATCGATTGTCTGTCAGCTATTTACTTAAATTGCACTAAAAGCAGCATAAACTGCGACTGGTGGCAGTTGTAGCTGACAGACATAGACGTTTTTACTTTTCGGTGAATAGCTTCAGAGCTTCTTTGCCAGAGGCTTTGAAGCTTCAATATATCGTGCCTAATTACAGTAGTGATTTTAATTGTGACTCGCTAACATAGATTTGATATTGGGAAAACAGCAATGATAAATTTTGGGCTGAACTCAGCCAGTTTTCTGGCTCAGGTAAATTTTGGGGCAAACTCAGCCAGTATTCTAGGAATTTTCCTGGCTGTGGCTGGGGCAGCACTGTATTTTCTCCGCACTGTGCGTCCGGAATTGTCACGGGATCAAGATATCTTTTTTGCGGCAGTCGGCTTACTTTGCGGCTTCATTCTCGTCTTTCAAGGATGGCGACTAGACCCGATTCTACAATTTGGTCAACTGCTTTTAGTTGGCACAACTGTGTTTTTTGCAGTTGAAAGTATTCGTCTGCGAAGTATAGCTACTCAGCAAGCAAAGCGCAACACTCCGATTGTGGACGAAGACCGACCGGTTAGCGATCGCTATTCGTACAATAATCGCAGAAACTATCAAGCTGAAATGGAGGCAGACTTAGATCCATTGCCTTATGAAGACGAGGAAGAACGCCCAGTGCGTCCCCGGATTCGCGGTAGCAGGGATGAGATTTCAACTCGTGATGACTACTATCAGGAACAACCTCCCCGTCGTACAGAACGCCGCAACAGCAGCACTAGTGAAAGACAGGCTCCATCTGATAGAACGCGCCGGCGGACTTCTGGGCGTCCTGTAAATCGCCCTTCTGAAAGCTTTGAAGAAGAGAACTGGGGTTCTTCATCTAGGCAAGTTGATGATTGGGAAAATTCGGGTGGGGAAGTTAGAAAACCTTCTCGCCGTAGTAATAACGGATCGCAGCGTCCCGAAAGTCGTGAAGATGATGTTTCTCCTAGACCGAGAAGGCGTCGTCCGCCCACTGACTCAACTTCTCGAAGACCGCGCGAAGATGATGATGCGATCCCAACCGATTATGTGCCATACAACCCAATTGAAAAACCAAATGAGGGGCCAGATAATCTAAGTGACTTTGATGACGATGTTTAAAACAGTTGGCGTGCAAGTAGGTTTAAAGGCGACGGAAAACAGTTGAGGTGGAAAAATTTACGCCTGCATTTTGGCTCCAAAGACCAATTCATTGGAGCCTGGTTTTTGGTTTAACAAGTTTGCTTGTATCTTGTGGTTCTAACGATATTCCCATAGGGCCTACTTCTCTTAACAGTCGCTACACCGAGGAGCAACCTGCTTTGAGTGGAAATGGACGCTTTTTAGCGTTTGTATCTAATCGGAATGGTAATCAGCAGCTACTAATGTACGATTTGGAGAGGCAACTGTTTATTAGTACACCGGGAATAAACCGACAGGAGACAATTGCCGAAAGTCCTAGTTTGAGCTACACCGGGCGTTATATTTCTTATCTTACTAGTGACCAGGGAAGACCGGTGGTAGCGCTTTACGATCGCGCTACGCAACAGTCGCAAATTGTCACACCGATTTATCGCGGCTGGGTTAGAAAACCAAATATTAGTCCAGATGGGCGTTATGTTGTCTTTGAAACTGCTACTCGTGGTCAGTGGGATATTGAAGTCCTAGACCGGGGGCCAAATATTGAGTTAGATATTCCCAATGGTGCAACCGTAGGTTCACCTCCGTAGGAGAGAAAGTTAGGAGTTGGCAGTTGGCAGTTGGCAGTTGGCAGTTGGGAGTTAGGAGTTAGGAGTTAGGAGTTGTGAGACTATTGACTAATGACTAATGACTAAATTATATGAAACGTGTTTTTTTTATACCTATATTTTTCTGTTTAAGTTTATTGACTGGGTGTTTTGGCTACCCTCGGATTTTGAGTTATCCGTTTGATCCAGGGGGTCGGAGTCTCAATAGTTTAGCGTCGGAATTAAACCCCCAAATTTCTGGGAGATACATTGTTTTTATTACTGACCGACGCGGTAGCCAAGATGTTTATATGTTTGATACAGTAACTCGTGATTTGGTTGATTTGCCAGGTTTAAATTCCTTTGACGCGATCGCAAATCATCCTAGCGTTTCACAAGATGGTCGTTATATTGTATTTGCGGCTAGCCGTCAGGGGCGATCGGCTATTTTTCTCTACGACAGAGAAACACGCCAATCACGGAATTTGACCAACAACCTGCAAGCCGAAGTCCGCAACCCTACAATTAGCGCTGATGGTAGCAGGATTGCTTTTGAGTCTAGTAACAATGGTCAGTGGGATGTTTTAGTATATGACCGTTACGGACAACCGTTGAATATACCTCAAGAACCGCGTTGAGATAAGGGGATAAGGGGACAAGGGGACAAGGGGGAATTATTAGAGAAGTCTCTCCCTTGTATCTTCTCGATGCCCAATGCCCTATTCCCTATTCCTTATTCCCTTCAATTTGTTGAACAGATTCAATCAGCGATCGCACTTGTTCCGTACCCTCAGAAGATTCAAATGATAAAGGAAATTTACCTCGAAGGATCATCCGCAAACCGAGGGGTGCAAGACTAAGTAACCCTTTTAAATCGTGAAAGTAGTTACCAACTACTTGTAAACCAAATTGGCGTTCATCAATCCAACCACCTTCTTTAACCAAATCTATTAATACTTTCCGGTGACGAATTGAGCGACTATCGCTGACTTGTTTCTGAGTGAGAATTTCTTGTTTAACTTTGGTGATTTGTTCTAATGGTGCAACTTCCATTGGACAAACAGAATCACAGTACAAACAACGGGTGCAACCCCATACGCCTTTAGTACCTTCGTTATAGCTTGCTAAACGATTTTCGGTATCGCTATCGCGGGAGTCTGCTACCATTCGGTAAGCTTTGGCAAGAGCATGGGGCCCTACAAAATCTGGATTAACTTCACGAGCGTTGCATTCAGAGTAACAAGCTCCGCACATAATACAGTTACCAGTTTGATCGAGGCGCGATCGCTCTTGTGGTGTTTGCAAAAACTCTCTTTCTGGTACTTGTCGTGCTGCCGTACTCACATAAGGGGCAACTGCCTCTAGATTATTCCAAAAGCTGCTCATATCTACAACCAAATCTTTAATCACGGGCATATTGCCGAGAGGCGCGATCGTGATTTCACCAATAGCATTTACTTTACTTTGAGATGATGGTATTTGTTGTAATCTGGCAAGTTCGCTCCCAACATTTTCTTTACAAGCTAAAGCCGAACGCCCATTAATTCGCATAGCACAGCTACCACAAATAGTATTGCGGCAATTTTTGCGAAATGCCAAAGTTCCATCTTGCTCCCACTTAATCTGATTGAGGCAATCCAAGATTGTATTACCTGGTTCGGCCTCTACAATGTAGGTTTGCACAACAGGGGAGGAATTTTGTTGCTGTCGAATGACCTTAAAAATAACTTTCATCACTACTAACCAAAATTTTAAAATTACTTCACCAGCCTCAACAATCATGGTCAAAGCAGGTAGTTGCGAAAAGTGAGTTATACTTTTTGCCCTTAATTCAAACCCTGGTGTTAATAGGCTGACGATTAAAGGGCGACTGATTCTAGTTTAAGGATAACCATTAAAATTTTACTTGTAGTAGCGTTGTAGGCAAGATTTTTGTCAAATTCTGAGTTAAAACGCCAAAAATGTCATTGCAGCTTTGCATTGAATTTATCTGTTTGGCAATGTAAAGGAAAGAGAGTTTGCTTCAAAAGTAACTTCAGTTGATCTTTGATCTAGCGATCCTATCCAAATGAAATGCATCTGAAGTTAGCAACATGTCTTGATGTCAACTTTAGTCAAGCAGTCCTGACAGTAAAATTCCACCTTCGCCACCACTTGACAGAATTTTTTGATTATATAGAAGTCTGAAAGCCCATGTTTAATATATAGTAGTGGCAATCAAGCACTAAGCAGATGTTAAGAGATTTGTTCATCCCATAGACAGACGTGCAAAATCCTCTGGCCGCTTTTGACCTGAAGATAATAAACCGAGGAAAAATCCTCACCACTTTCAAATAAAAGTTAGAGTAGCGCGAAACCCGGAGGTGCGTGACTTTTCACTTTTTGGCTTGCTCTCAATCAACAAAATATGCGATTGAACTCATTGGTCAAAATTGCTCGTCTCAATATATAAATTTTTATAAAAGCCAGATAGCAATGCTCGCGCTTGCAATAATAAAGGGTTAAGAAAATCGTCACTGCTTTTTTCAACTTTCAAGTCCAGGAATTTAAATAAAAATTTACCAGCAACTTTAATTCAAAATTAAACAACTATTTTGCTATTATTAGTCCATGCTAGTATTTAATATAAAATTACGAAGTAGCAAAACCAGAATCAATAGCCGTATCAGCGCGGTTACTACTGCTTTGTTGATTCGTAATGTAGAGACAAGAAAATTCGCGTCTCTATTGGTAGGACAAAAGGGTGTATACCCGTAGGACTCTATTGAAATACTATGCTGTCCTAACCTTGAGAGGACAAGTGGAGAAAACTCTACTTGCTCATTGGCAAGAAAGGCAAGCACTGAAAGTGAAAAACCTGCAATTTTTTGGGTCTACGACTTATTTGCAGTAGAACCTAACCCCATTTGTAATGGTGGCTGAAAGTTACACCGCTACAGTAGCGCTAAAGAAGAAAATAGTTTTCTTTCTGATGGCGAATAATGGTTAAAAGTGCCGTAACATCACCAAAATTAATGTCTGTGGCAACTATGGCCTCTAGTTGGTTGTAGACAACCATATATAGAAGTGCTTTTGGCTCCTATCGGCAGGAATTCACCCGTTACACTAGGGTCTTCAGTAGCTCTATGCAAATGCTAAAAAATTAAATGCTGGCATGAGACTACATAGTTTATCAGTTTGGAGAGAGTAAGGAAAATTTGAGCATAATGACTGAAACTGCAACCGCGCCATTAACTGGAAAAGCACTACTTGCTAAAGTAAAAGAACTTTCCACATTACCACGCCGAGAAAGAGCTAAACAGTGCGGCTATTACACTGTTACTAAGAATAACCAAGTTCGTGTTAATCTCACCGATTTTTATGACGCTTTGCTATCTGCTAGGGGAATTCCTCTAAGTCCAGAAGCACCTAAAGATGGTCGTGGTCGCGAACCGACATATCGGGTTAGTGTCCATCAAAATGGTCAGATTGTAATTGGTGCTACATATACCAAAGCAATGGGCTTGAAGGCTGGAGATGAGTTTGAAATTAGGCTGGGATACAAACATATTCACCTGATTCAACTAGGTGAAAGCGATAAAAAACTAACCTCACAAGATATAGATTCTGACGAATCAGACGAAGATTTAGAAGACGAAGAGTAAATTTGCTGATGGTAAGGATAAGTTTCAGGTGATGATAACTTGTCCTTACCCCGACAGTAAATTGATAGCCAGGTAAAAAATACGATTAGACCCCTTGCAGAATTCACCAAATTTAGTAGAGTCTTGATTAATCAGCAAGAAATCTATAATGCAAGAAGTCTATCGTGTTTTTTTGTTTATTTTGATAAATTTCTTTGAGTCTTCGGTCAACGCCTTACTGGCGTTTAGAGAAAATGCACCGCCACTAGTTATAGTGACGGCATTTTTTGTTTGCTGGATAGTTTGCTGGTTGCCAGTAGCAACAGTATCAGCAATATTGCTTAATTGGCAACCTTCTAAACCTTTACAGCCAGAGCAAAAAATGCCGTTATTGGTGTCACTTTACCTATTAGCTCCCCCGATACTGTGGGGAGTTGTTTGGTTGAGTAATAAATCTTTTTCAGATTACGGCTTTGTTGCCAATTTTTCAACTCTTGGTTTTTTAGCGCTAGGTTTTGGTTTGGGAGTGCTGAGTCTAGCTATTGTATTTAGTGGGCAATTCGGGTTAGGTTGGTGTTCTTTTGAAAAGTCTAATTTCAAATTACTACTACCCATATTGCTACCGATTTTCTTGATAGCGTTATTAGTCGGTGGGATAGAAGAATTAGTTTTTCGCGGTTTCCTGTTCACAGAATTAGCACAGGATTACCCAGTTTGGTTAGCAGCAGCAATTTCTAGCTTGATTTTTGCCTTGTTACACTTGGTTTGGGAGCAACGCGAAACTGCACCCCAACTTCCTGGATTATGGCTGATGGGAATGGTGCTGGTGTTAGCACGCTTTGCCTCTAGAGGTAATTTGGGTTTAGCTTGGGGATTGCACGCAGGATGGGTATGGGCGATCGCTACCATAGATACAGCAGAATTAATTACTTACACTGGTAGAGCCTCTGACTGGTTCACAGGTAAAAATAAAAAACCCTTAGCTGGCTTGGCGGGAATTATTTGTGTATTGGGAACTGGAGTAATTATCTGGTTAAACTCTTAAGTATTGTAATTTCCCATAGAGAGATGTACGTTAACGCAGATCCCCGACTTCTCCAAAAAATCGGGGATCTAAATCCAACGATTTAGTAGGCACTATTCCACCCTACTAATCTTTATTTAGTGCTCAAAACTACTTAGACCTTCGGATTCTGTCAATTTCTCGTTGTAATTCTTCAATTTGGCGGCGTAAAATTTCTGTTTGATTTTCGGAAGATTCTGCTGAAACATTTACCGATCCGGAAGCAGGCGATCGCTGATAATTTCCTCGGCGAATTTGCTGATATTCTTCGGATACAGCCCACGACCGTAAGTAATGCAAGCGTTCAACCGGGAAAGGATGACTCAACATCATACCCTGAGCGCCATTGTAGATTAAAAACTTATATATCTGATTCAGTCCATCCTCGTCCAATGCCTGATAATTTTCTGACTGCTTGATAAACTCTTGTAAACTACATTCATTGGCATATTTGTTACTACCGCCAGAAAGTTTCATCATCGTTGACATCACAGGATTCAAGTCATCCATTACTAGTAGTGCAGCGCGATCTGACGATAACTCGGCTTTGCGCCGCCATTCAAAAAAGGCGTAAATCAAGCCTTGGGTAACAATATTACCGATGCCGAAGGTCAATTCTCCCAATGCCGAAGCAGCACTCATCGCCCACATCGCCATTTGAATTAAAATAGTATGACCACATTTAATATGCCCCAGTTCATGGGCTAGCACCGTCCGAATCTCGGCTTCGTCTAGTAAGTCTAGTATCCCTGTATTTATGACTATGTAAGGATTTTCTTGCCCCAAGGCATAGCTATTTACTTGGGGATTTTGCGAGACAAACAGTGTTGGTTCTGGGTAAATGTCCAAATCTCGGACGCATTCCCGAAACATCTGGTAAATAGTGGAATATTGACGCGGCCCAACTTGGATGCTGTTACCCATTAGATAGACTAATTGAGGGCGTTCGTAGATAAATTCCACAAATTTACGAGCGATTAAATCAAATCCTGGCAAATTTCGTAAAGCTTGCTCCGCTTGGCGATCTAGTGGATGCCTGAAGGCTTCGCTGGAAATTCCTGTGTAAGTTGGCATAATTTAGGGTATTGGATGATTGGTCATTGGTCATTAGTCATTGGTCATTGGTCATTGGTCATTAGCAAAGGACAAAGGACAAATGACAAATGACAAATGACAAGATAATAGAAATGGGGCAATTGGAAGTAAAAATCACTTTGTATGGAATTGAAAGCGTGTGATTGAGGCAGAAGTTCATTTGTCACTACATAACTTTTTGCGATCGCAAGCGGGGTTCCCTTCCTGGCCCCATCATTTGACGATGGCACGGTTGGTAGCACGCGCCTTGCGCCTGGGACGTAGCGCCCTAATTCAAGTAGGGGCGGTTTGTGGCTATCAAGGGCGGTATCGTACTAGTTTTGTAGCATCAGCCCTGATGTGGCATGGCCCTGTAATTATTGTTGCTCAAGAAACAGTGCAGCAACTTCTGCTACGGGTTGAAATTCCCCGTCTACAGCAGTGGCTACCAACCAATAAATCGATTAGGACAGGTGATGCTTGGCCTGATGCCCAGTTCCAAGGGCTACTGCTGACCTCCCCAGAAGCTTGGTTAAAAGGACAGTTAACTGGTGGCTCACGCTTTCCCCAAGGCATTCCCACAATTATTGATGGGGTAGACGATCTTGAAGATTGGGTGCGTCATCAACTTACCCAAGATATTCAACCCGATGATTGGGATCAACTCATGCTAGCTTGTCCCAACCAAGCTGAGGCAATTCGTGAAGCACGGATACAACTAACACACGAACTTTTTCAGCATCCTGCTAATCCATATCAGTGCTATCTAATTTCCCAGCCAGAAATAGAAATTTTAAGCCGTCTCTATTCTGCTTTAGAGTCAGTACAAGCACTGCCAGAACCTTGGAAACAATTCTGGCAACAATTTCAAACCCTCAACGAAAATCTTTCCTCCCCTGCTCTCTTCTGGGCGACTATTGCCCATCGGCAAGGTTTATTTTCTTTGCACTACGCCCCAATGGAATTAGGGGAAATACTCTCGCCGATTTGGCAGCGACAACCAGTAGTTTTAATTGGCAGCGCTATCGAACCGGAAACTGAGGCTCCCCTTTTTCGCCAGCGCCTGGGTTTGGAAGATTTAACTTGCTTGAAGTTCTCTTCGGAGAGTCAAGCAGAAGCAATTCAACTGTATGTACCCTATAAGTTGCCCTTACCCAACACGCCAGAATTTCAAGCGGCATTTATTCACAAAGTCCGCACACTGGTTTGTCTAAGTGCGACAGCGCCAGGATTAACTGTTGTCTTGGTGGGGGATGTACCACTAAAGGCTCAAGTAGCGGCAATTCTGGCTTCAGAGTTTGGTTCGCGGGTGCAAGTAGAAAAAACTTGTTTAGATGAAAATGGTATTTTGATTAGCGGTTGGGAATTTTGGCGAGAACATCAACGAGTTTTGCCAGCACCCCATCTGTTAATCATTGCTACGTTGCCCCTACCATCTTTGGAAAATCCCTTGGTAGCTGGTAGGGTAGCTCTTTATAAGCGATCGCATCAAGATTGGTTCCGTTTATACTTGTTGCCAGCAGCTTTAAATGAATTACAACGGGCGATCGCTCCAGTACGAGAAAGTCAAGGGATTGTGGCTTTGCTTGATAGTCGTGTAGTTAACCGCAGCTACGGCGCTCAAATTCTCACAGCTTTAAGTCCTCTGGCACGCATTAACTATCTCGATCCCAGCCTGTTTTCCAATACCGATGAGGAAAATTCTGCTTAAAATTCAGTTACCAGTGACGCCACTTGACGGCAGTTGCTCCACTTGGTGAGCGAGTCCGGTCTTGTTGTTTCAACAAAGAGGAACTCGCGAACCCGAAGGGGGAGACCCCAAGACCGCACTGCCTCCTCCACTTGGGGAGACCCCAAGACCCTTCGGGTTCGGCAGTCCCCCAGACGCTCGTTCCGACGCTCGTTCCTCGCTACCGCAACGCTTTCGCTACCGCTAGCGCTAACGACGGAAACCGCCATCGCGCTTCGCGTCTCCCCTTGGGAGAAGACGGGGGCTGCCTACCGCAGTGGTTCCCCAATGCCCAATTTAAATTTTGACGAAGCAAAGCGCGATCGCCTAAAAGCAAGCATTATTATCAGCTTATAGAAGGTGATGCAATTCATCGCCTTTCGAGTAAGCATAATTCCTGGCAAAATAAATTTAGAACCTAAGTAGAATTTGAGTTGCTGATTATGGGTGAAGCAAAACGTCGTAAAACCACACTAGGGGAAACATACGGTAAAGAGACTCGGATCTTGTCTTGGATTCCGATCACAAAAACTCAAGGCGAACAATTTGTCACTTGGACTACTCGCGGTGCTTGGATAGGCATTGGTCTAATGGTTGTTGGATGGGTAACAATCCGTTTTATCGGCCCAGCTTTCGGTTGGTGGCAAGTAGTCTCTTAATTCATAATTGAATTAGTTGGATATCTAGACTCCAACTAATTCAAGACTGCAAAAAAAGACAATAACTCGCAAGTGTCTTGCCAATAATTACAAATTACATTAGCGCAACGGTGGGCAGTTTGCGTACCCTATGGAAAAGCAAGCTAGGCGTAGCCTCTTGTAAAAAGCATGATGACGAATTACGAATTAGTTAACTGAGTTATTAATAAAAATTAATTACTCATTTTGGATAGATAATCGAAATATATTATATATGCATTAAATTTGGCAAAACCAAATTAAGATAAGAATCCTTCTAAATTCATCGTGCTTTGGTTTGTACAAGTTTTTGAAAATAATCTAAAAATACCTGAAAATATTGCCTAAATGGCAACATTGTTCTGCTGAGTTTAGGTATTGTCAGTGTTAAGTTTTCCCCTTGTGGATTCTACACTCACACTTAATCTACTAACATCACTAACTTGGTATAAATTGTTATTTCCCTGCTTTTGCAACTACTTAACCTATAATTCGCACTGTCATCTGCTTAATTTTATATATATAGGAGGAAGGAATTTGGTATAACTAATCATTTGTCTATACCAAAATCTACGTTAAAAACAGAACAGATTAAACATCTAAGCAAGAGACACTATAACGATGGAAAACTACATTTTGGCGTTTAATAACAGTCTATTTGACTGCACATAGCCAATAAAAACTAAATATGTAGCTTTTCTGTAGTTGACTAGTGCTAAATTTAAGTTACTCTTAAAGCGGATCTCTTGCTCTAAGAATCTACCCTGACAGAAATGTATAAAGATATAGTTAAATTTAGCAATTCTGTCCGAGATTTTGAATTTACAAACTGAATAGTTTGATACGGCCTTCAAAATCCCGATCCACTACCCTAAACAAAGTAGTCAATTCACGACTCAATATCATCTGTCTGGTAATTGTAATGAATAGTTTACAATACCAATGGGTGAGAAAATCTAAAGAAAATATAAAAGAAACTCAAATTACTGTGGTGTCTGGAGGACAAAAGTGTTTCTGAGACTAGCACATCAACATCGACAATTCGTCCAAGACTTAGTAATGAACCTGCAAGCCTTGGCGATTGTATTAGAGCGGCGTGGGTATCCTGCATCTTGCTATACCTGTGGCGACCAAATGAATAGTGCATCATTTATGGTTAGCTTGGGTGATAACCATCTGATTCGATTTTTAGTGTCCGATTACGGCATTACTTGGACAGAAATGCGGGATGACCGCGAATTAATGAAGTTAGAGGGTGCAGAGGCAATAAGCCAATTAGATGAATTGGCCGATCTTGTCAAGCAATCTATGCAAAGTGATACAGGCTCTAAAACTCTTGCCAAGAAGTATTAAAATTTCAGAGGTCGAGAGCAAATTAGAAATTGATTATCGGTAACTGTTAATCGGTAACAGTGGCTTAGTTAAGCGATCGCTTACCTATTTCTCCATTATCATAAAGTGATTGGCTATGGCTGGCCCATCGCATATTTTTTGTATCAGCGAAAATCTGACGATCTTGATTTTCAGCCTCTAGCTAGAAGGTGTTAAAACACAGCAAAGTCAGAGGTTAGTTAGTTGAGCGCTCCTCTTTTGCCATAATTTCATCAAAACGCGATCACTTCTCTACGAGACACTGCGCGAATATCTAAAGTCCATTGCCAATTAAAATAAAGGGTGCCCAATAGTACGGATGACTAAAGTCATTGACTGCTGCTACGGGTGCATTATGACTTATTTTCTTCCAGTTTCCAGTAATTAATGAGAGTTGAGCTTGGCGTAAAGCTTCAGTTTTAGTCAGCTTCTCAGTAGAAAGAATACCATAAAAAGCACTCATGAGTGCTTGTGTACCACCATCATCTACAGACCACAAAGAGGCGATCGCGGCTCTAGCGCCGGTTTGTTGCATCTGATAGCCAAAGCCCAAAATTTCTTCACCGTTACCTAACTTGCCTCCCAAGCCGGTTTCACAGGCGCTCAACACTACCAAATCTACATTCGGGAGTGACCAAGTGGCGACATTTCTAAAATTAACGCGATCGCCATTTCCAAATAAAATAAACGAATCTTCTGGTTTACCTACCACAAAGGCTGCATGAGTCGCTAAATGGACAATTGTATAATCATCCATTTGGGGTACAGCGACTTTAGGAGTAAAGGCATCGTCTAAAAGCTTCGTAGTTTCAGGAACCGCTGCTGCTAGACTTTCCACTTCCCGCACTGCAAAGGGTAAGCCAGCGAAAGCAACCTGTCGATTACCAACTTTGATTTGATAATTACCTTTAGTAAAAGCAGCCGCTAAAACCCGCAAAGTGGATTGTTTTGGGGTGTTTAAATTAGTCAGACTAGCAGATGTAATGTGATTCACGTTGAAACGCTGTACGAGCCATTGTTTGCGATCATACACAGCAGTTAAAGGAATGTAGCGTAATCGATCGTCTGGAGCGTAAATCAGAGTTTGCGTACCCGATAGCTTTAAGTCTTTCTCTATCGGTTTAATTAGCCAGTCATACAATTGGCGTGCAGGTGCTTTGATATTTCGACTGGGATTGATTAAAGCTTGACGGAAAGCATCAATTGTTTGATAAAGTTTTTCGCGCTTTACAGCAACGGTGCGATGGATTGGTGGGGATTCAGGAGTTACCAATACCAATTCCAAACTATCTTTTAAAATCAGTGGGTAGAGTAATGCCGATTTTTGCGGTAATCGCGCCAAATTATCTCGAAGTTCGTTGAGACTTTCCAAATCCAAATTTTGCCGCCTAGCTGTACGGCTAATTTGCTCTACCTGTGCTTTCACTGAAGGACTATTGATAAATTGGTTAAATCCATCTAGAAGTTGCTGTTGATTTAAGACTAATTGTTCGATGCGTTGTTTCTGTTCGAGCGATCGCTGTTCGGGGGAAATTTTCCGTAGTGTTGTTAATTCTTTACCCAGTACAACAGCATTATCCACACTTTGATCCAGCTTTTGTTTAATTGGTTTTTCTGTTGCCACTATATTAAGACCTTTGACAGTACGTTGATTACCTGGCACATTCTGGAGATATTCCTCTAGTTCTTCAACTTTGAGTAAATCCATTGTCCTTTGTGCTTCAGCAACACGTTCTTGTTTGAGCAATCGTTCACCCAAAATGCGATATGTCTGGCTAACAGTTATGTTGTAAGCATCTGGTTGTGGCGCACTCAATGCTGATGGATTCAAGCGAGCTTTCTCACGATTAATCAAACAATGCTTGTAGAAAAAAATTGCTAACTCTGGTTGGTTTTGGATATCGAATAAGTAACCTATGTTACTGTAGGTTTTGCCAAGTCGAACCAGATCCCCAAGTTCTTTGTTAATCAATAAGGCTTGCTGATAGAATTGAAGTGCTTCAGGATACTTTTTTTGACTTTGGTAAATTCTGCCAATATTGTTAAATGTTACCGCTTCCCAAGAGCGCTCTCCAAGGTCTCTAGTGATGGTTAATGCTTTCTGTAATTTCTGCAACGCTTCTTTTGATTGACCTTGACGAGATTCTTTGATAGCTTCTTGATTGAGCCTTGCAATTTCTGAGAGTTGATTATTCTTGGGTAAAGCTTGAGCTTTTTCTCCAGATTCGTACCTCAACCTTGCATTTGTATTTACCTGGTTATTGTCTGGATATACCATCCCAAAACCTAGTAAGCTAAGTAGAGATAAAGTAACAACACTCACATGCCGGAGATTAGGCTGCATAACAAAACACTCCCTATGCTCGGAAGGTAAATATTAAATCAAGAAGTCCGGCAACGCAATTAATTTTTATGCTATTCAATAATTTGGAAAATTTATAGGCGTTGAGAAATTTGAAGATGTCAGAAGAAAAACCCAGCCAACCAAAACTACCACCAACCAGCGCTCTTGACAATCCATCCAGTCACGAGTTTGGGAATTGGTTTGAATATCCTGTCAGAGTCCAACCCCACCACACTGACTATGCCGGTCTTGTCTGGCACGGTTCTTATATAGCTTGGATGGAAGAAGCGCGGATTGAATGCTTGCGATCTATAGGGATTGAATTTGCTGATTTAGTCGCTATAGGCTGCGATTTACCAGTTGTAGAATTGTCGGTGCGCTATCACCGTTCAATTCAATTGGGTATGGCAGTGCTGGTAAAAACCCGTATGGCTGAGGTGACTGGTGTCCGCATCAATTGGGATTACGCCATTATCTCAACTGATGGACAACAATTGTACGTTACTGCCAAGGTGACTTTAGTCGCTTTAGATCGCGAAAGAGGCAAGATTATGCGTCAGTTACCGCCGAGTTTTAAGGATGCATTAGCCAAGATTTCAGCATTAAATAACAATTGATCGGGCAAGGTTATCATTTCACCTTTTCTACTTCACCTTTTATTGGCAAAAGTGAAGTATAGATCGTTATTTTCCAGTTTGGATCTGCGACAAATTTTGAGCAAACTGCGTTACGTAATGCCAAATATCTTGGGGAGTAATGCCAAAACTAATATTTAATAAAACAAGGATTGCCGCAAGAGTTAATGCAGTGCTCACGGTTGCTTTCAGCAATTTCCATAATATTATGAAGACTATCCAAGCTATAATTAACGTAATAATCATATATATTCATTCCTTAATAATTGCCCTTGTCTGAAAGTGAGTTGACTCAGAAAGGATAAGCTTTTATTTTGGTACTAATCACTGGTATAAAAAATGCTAAACCCAGTTGTTAATATTTACTAAAATGGAGGTTTTTGTGATAATTAGCCTGGAGATATTTTACCTAAGAATCAGATAATTATTGATGTAATATACTGGGTTTCTTTGCAAAGTTTTTGTAAAGCTTTATATTTTTTTGGAGATAAATTATAGATATACATAAAACTGACGACCGATCCGGAAGTCAAAAGTTATCTTCAATAAAGTTTTATTTGTTAACTTTTTTATAGTTCGGTGAGTACATCTTTGCGATCGAGTGAAATAATTTTCATATTAATTAAATTAGAGGCTGGGGATTAGAGATTGGGGACTAGGCATCAATTTCTAATCCTCAGTCCAAACTGAACTGAAGGTTTTTATCGCAGAGAGATTATCCGCGAGTGAGTTTCTAACTTTTCAGTCGCAATTAAAACTTCTTGTCTTGCCCATTTATCTGCTGCCAAAATGTCATCTAAAGAGGGATTAGCACGGTTATCATTTTGATGGCGATCGCACACCCATTCGATACAACGAGGAATATCTAAAAACCGAATTTTTTCTTCTAAAAATAAAGCTACAGCTTGTTCATTGGCAGCATTTAACACCGCTGGCATCGAACCGCCAGCTTTACCCACAGCATAAGCCAACTGCATACAAGGATATTTCTGGTGATCTGGTTCGCGGAAGGTTAAATTTCCAGCTTTCACCAAATCTAAGCGTTCCCAGTCGGTGTAAATGCGATCGGGCCAAGATAAAGCATACAGCAAGGGTAAGCGCATATCCGGCCAGCCGAGTTGGGCTAAAACTGAAGTATCTTGTAGTTCAATCAGTGAGTGAATAATGCTCTGGGGATGAATGACAATTTCGATATTGTCATAATCCAAGCCAAACAGGAAGTGAGCCTCAATTACTTCCAGTCCTTTATTCATCAAAGTAGCAGAGTCTACCGTGATTTTCCGTCCCATCGACCAATTAGGATGCTTCAAGGCATCAGCAACGGTTACATCTGCTAACTTTTCTACATCCCAGTCGCGGAAAGCCCCACCAGATGCAGTCAGCAAAATTTTCCGTAAGCCATCTTTGGGAACACCTTGGAGGCATTGAAAGATTGCGGAATGTTCCGAATCGGCAGGGAGTAATTTTACACCATGTTTTTCCACTAGGGGTAGAACCACAGGCCCGCCAGCAATCAGAGTTTCTTTGTTTGCTAAGGCAATATCTTTACCAGCTTCAATCGCGGCGATCGTGGGTAGCAAACCAGCACAACCAACGATCCCAGTGACAACGGTTTGGGAATCGCCGTAACGGGCAACTTCTATCACTCCGGCCTCACCAGCCAGTAGAATCGGTTGAGGGTCGAGGTCAATGATTGCTTCTTTGAGCGCTGGTAATTTATCTTCTGAGCAAATGGCTGCTATTTCCGGCTGAAACTGCCGAATTTGAGCAGCCAACATCTCTACATTGTTCCCAGCTGCCAATCCCACAATCCGAAACCGATCTGGGTACTGAGTGACAATATCTAAAGTCTGAGTACCAATAGAACCAGTAGAACCAACAAGAGTAATCGCTTTCACAATTGCTTAAGGATTTACAGACAACTCTCACTATAAATTGCTGGGGACTCTTTAATCACAGCGATCGCCATAATCGATACACTGACGAGGAGGAGAGACGCAAAGAAAGAACATATCCCCGTGTCTTCTTGTTCGCGTACCTGTCTGTGCCAGTCCCAATCCGTTAATTTCGACTCGATAGACTGCTAGCACGGCAAAAATCCTGCTACGATCTCAAACCAGACAAGGTTTAATTTTCATATAACTAGACAAAATTTGTATTTATAAATACTATATTTTAAAAGATAAATTCTGAGAGAATTGGCAAAAGTAACCAAATAGGAAATAATTTCAATTAATTACTCATCTGTCCAGTTTCTTAATTATGTTGGTGGAGGATTTAATATGCAAAATCTTACTCATAAATTGCTGGATTGCAGCCATAGGTAGAAAGATACATAAAGGAGTTTGTTAAAGCACTCAACCCTATGGTCAAAGCTCAGATAGTTATAAAAAAAATTTTATGGAAAAATGATTTCCTGTTTCCAGCAGCAATATGGCTTGCCAGTCGAATATTTATCTGGACAGCTATGTTGCTGGTTGCGCCAAAACTATCATTACCAGCAGAGGAATTTTTGCCCCGTTTTGGCTGGGGAGTTTTTGATGCTTGGGATAGTATCCATTACCGTGCGATCGCAACTTCTGGTTATGAATTTGTGAATGACGGCAAGCAACATAATTTGGCCTTCTTTCCCCTGTTTCCCTTAAGCATCTGGTTTTTGATGGAGTTGGGCTTACCGTTTGAATTGGCAGGCACGTTAGTCAACAACTTGGCATTTTTTGGAGCACTTTACTGTTTGTATTTTTGGGTCAAGGATTGTTATGGCATCAATGCAGCACACTGGGTAACTGCTGTGCTTTCTTTGTATCCGGCTTCGATGTTTACGGGAGTGATTTACACAGAGGGGCTGTATTTGTTTTTGAGTACGGCGACTTTGCAGGCGTTCGATCAAAAGCAATATGGCTGGACTGCTCTTTGGGGCGCGATGGCGACAGCAACACGTCCTACAGGTATGGCACTAATTCCAGCATTGGCGATCGCAGCCTGGAAAGAACGCCGACCACCTATTGCCTATATAGCCGCTTTGACTACTGCTATTGGCATACTTTTATTCAGTTTGTATTGTGCGATTTATTTTGGCAACCCCTTAGCTTTTATCGAAGCACAGCGAGGATGGCGACCAACTCTAGGATTTGATTGGCAAGGTTGGTTAAATATGTTCATGCAAATTGCCGTTGGCAGTAAAAATTGGCAATTTGGTTGGGTTCAAAACTCCTCTGGCGGGATTCAAGATCCCTGGTATCTGTTGTTATTTGGTGCGATTGTTGTCAGTGGCTATCTTTTATTGCATTTCCGTCAACGTTTTAGTTCTGTAAAATTATTTTATAGCTTTTATGGTTTAGTCTTACTTTTGTTGATTCTGGCAAGCGAACAGTGGATCGATAACTTCCTCAACTTGTTCATGGTCTTGGGTGGTGGCTATGTGTTGTGGCGCTTCCACACGCAACTGACCCCAGTTACAGTTATTTATGGCTTTTGTGGTATTGGTTTACTGCTAGCCTCTGGAGGCACTATTTCCTTGAGCCGTCTCGCCTACGGTATTGTGCCTCTGAATATAGCCATTGGTGTGCTGCTATCTCGCCATCCTCGTCAAGGATATTTAATATTAGGCGCTTTTGTGACATTACTAGCCAAAATAGCTGTAGGATTTGCCCAAGAGCATTGGGTTGGTTAGAAGGTTCGATCCATTATTGCGAAGAAATTGAATTTAAATTTCCTAATGAATGTATTCAATCAAACGAAGATAGCGATCGCTTCATTATTTCTAGGTGTAGGTGCCATTTCTTTTGGCTCTATTTTTATGAAATTGAGCGAAATTGAACTTAGCCCCAGTGCAACTGTATTTAATCGCTTTTGGCTTGCTAGCGTGGCCTTCTTGATTTGGCATGGATACAAAGCAATACGGCAGCAATTTTCCGCAGACAAACCTGTAGAACAGCAGTCTTACACCAGTCAGGATATGCTGCTATTACTAGGTGCTGGTATTCTTTGGGCTGCCACTTTAGTTTTGTTGGCTTGGTCGCTGACTCAAACTAGTGTTGCGATTTCTAGTGTGTTGCATAATCTCGCTCCCATATTTACTAGTTTAGGGGTGTGGCTGCTATTTGGTAAGGGTTTTGAGAAGCAATTCCTGATTGGCATGGTCATCGCCCTTGGGGGAGCGATCGCTATTGAATTTGAGGAGTTGCAAATTGCTACAGACGAGGTTCAAGGAAGCTTGGCTGCGATCGTTTCGGCGGTTTTATTGAGTGCATACCTGCTGATCGTAGAAAAATTACGAACTAAATTTTCTCCAGCTACAATTCAATTGTGGATCTGTGCGATCGCCGCTCTAGCTATCTTCCCCATACTTTTGTTTACTCAAGATCGGCTTTTCCCCTCTACAGTCAGTGGGTGGGTGTGGGTAATTTGCTTGGCGCTGGTTTGCCAAGTTTTAGGTCATGGGCTTTTGACCTATAGCCTTGCTAAGTTTTCCTCTGTGGTTGTCTCCTTGGTGCATCTGTTAGAGCCAGTATTTAGCGGCATTTTCGCTCTGGTAATTTTTTCAGAAAAATTAACTTTCTCGAATTGGATAGGTTTCGCTGTAGTTTTAATGGGTTTATACTTAGCCATATCTAGCCAAGCTGCTATTAATTATCCGTTCCAGGCATCAGTCAACAATATAGTTAACACTTTCGTTAAAAGTATGACGATTAAACTGTCATTACTAAAGCAACAATTTTCAGAAACACCAGCTTTATTAGGAACTGTATCATTATTGTTTGCCTTAATTCCCATATCTTTAGCACCATCTTTGACTAAATTGTGTCAACAAGAAATTGGTGCAAATGCTGTAGTATTTCATCGCAGTTGGATTGCAACAGTTGTCTTTGGTTTGTGGAATGGACTTGAGGCTTTCCGCTACCAACAGTCTATTGAAGGAGGCAGGGGGCAGGGGGCAGAAGGCAATATTACTCCTGCCTTGCTTGATAACCAATCTATAGAACAGAAGCCTTTTACAAGTCAAGAAGTGTGGCTATTGTTGGCAATGGGAACCTCTGCTGGAACCTATCTTCTATTATGGGCTTGGTCGCTGAGTCAAACTAGTGTTGCCAACGTGGCTTTACTGTCTAATTTGAACTCTTTATTTGTTGCTTTGGCTGGGTATTTATTATTTGGTCGGCGTTTCGACAATAGATTCGTGATTGGTCTGGTTGTCGCTTTGGGAGGAGCGATCGCCTTTGAACTCAATAAGGTACAATTTGCAACCGATCAAATATTAGGTGATGCATTAGCATTGCTAACTGCGGTTTTCATGGCTACGTGTATGCTGCTGATAGAAAGACTCCGAACCAGATTTAGCACTGCAACTATCATGCTGTGGCGATGTGGAGTAACAACAATGTTTCTATTACCAGTCCTCCCATTCCTCGAAGATAGACTATTGCCCTATTCCTGGATGGGTTGGTTTTTCATAATTTTTCAAGCTCTCTTCTGCCAAGTGTTGGGTCAGGGACTTTTAGCTTATAGTCTTAGCAGAATCTCTTCAGGCGTTGTCGCCGTCACGCTTCTTTTAGAACCAGTTCTAGCTTCCATTTTTGCTTGGTTTATTTTTGCAGAACAAGTAGCTTTGTTTGACTGGGCGACTTTTGCCGTAGTTTTAATGGGTATCTATCTAGCCCAATCTAGTCAATCCATTGTTCAAGTAACAAACGAAGGATCGTAGCAGCGCTATTTATCCAAAGTTCAATTTTAGAGAATATGTCTCTAAAGGATAAATTCATTCAAATTAATTCATAAATTATGGTGAAATTAGTGTAAATCCTTGAGCCGAACCGATAATTTTACTACCAGTTAAATTGATTTGCTGCAAAGCCCCATTGTCTAACAGCAAATAAGATTTATTAGATAACATTTGTTGTAAAGTTGGAACAGTTGCAGGAGTTACCTTACAATCGCAGTAAAAGTCTAAACTAGGACGCCCATAAGCAAAAGAAGTATAAATTTGTGTTCCTGTTGAAACATTTGCCCGAATTAATTCTGCTACTGGTTTAACCGGAAAAGCTTCCTTTAATTCCCAGATCCATGATTGCGAACTCATTAACAGTGCTAAAACTAAGTACATCCCAGAAAATAGCACTGGAATAAAGTTGCGATCGCGTTGTTTAATTAGCCATGCTGCAATACTCATACTGATTGCCAAAACAATGCTCATGACTATTAAACTAGGTTCTTTCTTTGCAAGAATAAAGTAAACAAAACCTCCTAAACCAGCAATAGCAATAATAGTCATAAATATTCTCAAACTTCGCACCTTAAAATGACCGTACTGCCAAATTTCGCTAAGTTTCGCACCAATTGCCAAAGCTAAAAATGGATATACAGGCATAACATACCAAGGAAGCTTAGTTTTCATTAAAGAGATAGTCCCTAAGTAAATAATTGTGCCAATAAGAATTAAGCGACCCCAGGTAGTATGACGTTTTTTCCAAGCTAGATAAAAACCTCCTGGTAAAAATAGTAGCCAAGGAAAACTATATTTAATTAACTCAATTAAATAATACCAAGGTGGCCCGCTATGACCTTCAACAGATTGTGTCAGACGATCAAAAGTTTGTGTTTGAAAGTTCACTTGGAAGAAAGTTTCGCCATAATGTTGCCATTGAGCGACAAACCAAGCGATCGCAGGTGCATTTCCTAAAAATATTCCCACTAATAAATAGGGACTTGTTAACAAAGCAAACTGCCGATCTGCAATCATGAATAAAAAAGCGATCGCTCCTAGCGGTAAAACTATCATCCCTTTCGTGAGAGCGATTAACCCCAGACAAAATCCCACACCGAGAGCATATCGACGATTCTGACGTGCTTTTAGCAAACAAAACAACAGCAGCAAGAAAAAGGTAATAGTTGTACCATCTAGCATTGCTAGCCTTCCGTGACGCACTACAGGCAACATCGTCAGGTAAACTAAAGCGCTAAACAGAGCTGGTATTTGGTTAAAAAGCAAACATCCCACCAAGTAAAGCAAAGGCACGCCCAAGGCTGTTAATACTGCACCCGGTAGACGCGTTGTCCACTCATTCACGCCTGCGATCGAGTAAGTCCAAGCAATTAATAAGTGCATTAGGGGTGGCTTATTATGATAAGGTTGTCCTCCCAATGTAGGATAAAGCCAATGCATTGAACCAAGCGGGGCACGCCAAATTTCACGGGCAACCTGTGCCACAGTACCTTCATCCCAATCTCTTAAAGCGGAGTTTCCCAAAAATATCAGCCATAGAAATAGAGATATTATAAGTAAGCTAAATAACCATTGTTTTTCTCGGAATAGACGCATATCTAAAATCGGGATAATCATCTCAAACCTCACTAATCGTTAGATGATTTCCATCAGAAATCATTGCTAAATTTTGTAAGTATCTTGGATAAAGATTTGAGATTTTCTTCTCCTAAAATAGATACTTAGGCTGATAATACTCGGAATCCAATCGTAAATCTGATAGAAGCTGTGAGTAATTAACAATGCTCCAAACTGCCAAAGTTCAACCCTCCTTTTGCTGAAACTGGCTCAATAAACAAGCTCCAACTTCAGATTGATTCATCTCACGGCTACGGCGTAAGGCTTCTTCTAAAATTGCAATTATCAATCCAGGCAATACCTGTGATTCTTGAATACGTTTACTGCCTCGATCTGCGATCGCATAAGCTATAATTTCGGCATTTTGAACATCTACTACCCAGTATTCAGCAATACCCAACTCTTCATAGAGCGATCGCTTTGTACCCAAGTCATCCAGCAGAGATGTTTTCGCAATCTCAATCACTAAATCCGGTGCAGGATAGCCATCGAGGTTGACGATTCCTGTACCTGCTGGGATAGTTTGGGCACGTTCTCTAAAGTAATACGCTACATCGGGTTGACAGTCCTGAATACCAGTTTTACGAAAAGTCGTGGTGTCTAAGCCTGTGGCTAAAATCCCTTTAATAGTCGCAAATAGAGTTACAGCAAAAATAATTATTACATGGTCTTTACCATGAGCAAAACTAACTGGTGGCATCTCCAGCCTCATATGTCCTTTGTAGTAATAGCTTTTTCCCTTCTCGTTGAGCAAGTTAGCGACTATCTGCTCATACTCTTGCCAAGAAGCACAAATCCATATATCTGTCGGTAACTGGGTCTGAGTTTCACTCATTGTCTAACCCTTGTGCCAGTAATCTATATCTCTTGTAACTTAAATTCTAAACTCCTAGCTCGACTCTTTAACCTCTGAAGTGCAACCTTCAAGTTCTGAGGTTAGATGATGAGGGTTGAAAGGCGATCGCTGCTGTAAAAAAACTAAACTACGATTTCCCCCCTTTTTAAGGGGGGTTAGGGGGGATCAAACCCTGTATCTGCTCACACACACTATCAAACTGATTTAAAACTTGGCTATTTGTAAACTTGAGAACCTTTAAACCATAGCCTTCCAGAATATGAGTTCTCTCCATGTCATAATCTTGACCTCGATCTGTAAAATGACTATCCCCATCAATTTCTATCACTACTTTTAAAATGGGACAGTAGAAATCAACGATGAAATGATTAATCGTCCGTTGTTTGAAAACGCGAAATTGAAAGGTTCTTAGATATCCATACCAAAGCTTCTTTTCTGCTGGAGTCATATTTTTGCGAAGTTCTTTTGCTCTTTCCACAAGCTTTGGATTGTAGGGTAGATGAAAATCGCTATTATTGAGGTTTTTGGTCATAGTTTATAGTTTTGATCCCCCCTGCCCCCCTTAAAAAGGGGGGTAATATATAGGTTATATGCACCTTTTTACTCGAACGTTGAGCCTCTGAACTCGAACGTTGCACCTTTTTGCTGGAACGTTGCACCTTTGAACTCGAACGTTGCACCTTTTTGCTGGAACATTGAGCCTTTGAACTAAAAAATAGAGTTTCAGAACTCGAAATGTTGTGCTTTTAACTCCAACATCCAAATTCTGAGCTTCAACGTTGCACATTTTAAGTGCAAATAGTGAACTCTTTTCTACAAAGCTGCTTTTTGAGACTTGGATTTTCCAGGTTTACGAGCAAATCGTTGTCCCATTTCCACAACCACTGCATCTAAACCCGTCCCTTTTCCACTGGCTTTGGCGTAGTTATACACCTGTAACGCGGCTGCATAAGCTTCACTACCGACTGCAAGAGATGTATCATCTACCAACTCTTGTAACTGCTTCAACGACAATAACACCGGATACAATGCTTCAAATAATTGCACATCCTTTCGCATCTCTTCCAAGTCAAACGATCGCGGTAAAAACTCTGGATTCTGCGCCGCCATCTCTAATGCTTTGCTTACAAACGCCCGACTCTTATCTCCCATCTTGGGTAAAGTCTTGCGATCGTCGGCACTCAAATCAACCAAAAATGGTAGCTTTTCTTTAATGGTGGCGATCGCTTGCAACACAGCATCTCTGTCTGTTTGTGCCAATGTTGCACTAATTGGGTTCGTAGACATAGAAATCACTCTCCAGTATGTTTCTTCAGTCTAGAGTGCCCACATATACACCTAAACTTTCCATTCACATAGCAAAACCGCTCATCTTAACAATGACTGATTGGGCGTTAACTGGCTCTCAAAACGGCTGTAAACAATTTGGGTTGGATACCAACAAGAAAACCAGTATAAATCTTGCATAACTTTACAATAATTACTCTCATCTGCTAACTCAAAGTGAACCAGAGCTAAATTATTCAATCCAACTACTTCTCGTCCCTCTTGAAACCAACGAGATTTCCAAAAAATCAGAGGTTGTAACCATTTCCATTTGGCATTTTCGGCTCGTTTCCAAGGAGCTATCAATGATAATATATCTGCTGTGTAAGTAGAAGTCTGAGCAGTGTTTCGAGGTATCCACTCCAGTACACAATGCCAGTCAGGGTCATTCAGTAGCTGAGGATTATGGTGTAATTGTTTCTCGGAAATTTCTACCATATTGGGTGGCTTTATCCAGCCGATCCAATGTCGTACCTGTTCTGGTAGCAGCCAATCTTTCAATCGTGTATGAATCAGCCGCGTCAACATCTCTTCATTCTTCAATGCACTAGCGGTTAGCTGTATCAAGACAGATTGTAATTTGGAATGGGTGCGTGCATAAGATAGGTGAGCAACAGAACTGTAGTGAATATCCCCAGATAAAATCACGACTTGTTGACGTTCCTCAAACAAAGTAGTTAGGAATTTCGCCAGTGCTTCAACATTAATGTTCCAAGCATCTCCAACATCTGTTGAAAAAACTTTCTCCTGGTTTAACTGCCAATGATGAATCCAATCAATCACTTGTAATCCAAAAACATTTGTAGGCGCAATCACAAATGTAGTTTTAATCTGAGTTTGTTCAGTTACTTGTTGTAAAGGTAAAAGTAGTTGTTGCTCAAAGGCTTTGGGACACAACAGCATCGGTGGGGCAATTGGTTTTTGATCGGCTGGATAACCTCGCCATGTACGGGTATCCAGCACAATTACTTCATGGCAATCGCTGCGGACTATGTAATGCCAAGTCAGCGCTTCAGGATCTCGATCCAGAATAAATACTGAACCGTCTCGGACTAAAATAGGTAAACCTGTGTGGGGATCGTTGGCTGGCATTCCTACATAACGAGCGATCGCCTGATTAGCCTTTGCATCTCTTCCTTGAGAAGCTGACCAAGCTTGTGAAGCCGCCAACAGCTTTTCACCTGATTTTCCTTCTGTAAATTGCTCTGGTGTATTGCCCCAACCTTGAAATACTGTATAGGCTAACAATGCATTTTGGACTATTCTTCGCCCTAATGGTTGCCCCAGCACGCGCAAACACCAAGCTTGGTTTAAATTCCAGTCATCAGTAACATCATGGTCATCAAAGATGGTGTACATGGGGATATTGGCAAGGGCGCGGCGCACTTTCCAAAGGGTATAGATGAATTGGCGCAAATGCTGGACTTCTCGGTTCCACTTCTTGATAGCATGGCGATCGCGCATTACTTGCTGCCCTTTGGGAAATGTTGTCGGCCAGCACACTGGCGACCAAGCGAGTAAATAAGTAGCGTAATATTCACCCAGACTGAAAAGATGACTGTTGACTTTCTCTGCTTTGTTATGTAGTCCTGCCGTCAAACCAGCTTGATTTGTCGCAGCATCAGCCCGTTCTCCAGGGGGTAGTTGCTGGGGAGTGCAGTACACTCCATTCACCGGAAGTCGTTCTTCCCAACCCAAGAGGGCATCACCAAGAGTAGTTGCAACCCACAGAGATGGTTCTGCTACATCATCTCCATAAATTTGATCTCCCGTGAGAAACAGTTGGTGAGGTCGGTGCTGGGGTTGATTGGCTGATGCCTGAATCATACTATCGAGAATTGGCAGTGCATCAAACCCATGCCCGTGAGGTTTACGGCAGGAAGCATGGACAATTTGCAAATCTTGAAAACGGTTTGGCGGTAAAGCAAAGGTTGGTTTTTGATGATCGAAGTAGCTGATGCTGACTGGAGGAGAGGAGTTTGAACATAATGCTTGTTGCATTTGCAGGGTTTGGTCAGCAACAGTAAACTGGAGGTCGTATGCATAGATGTGACCTCCAGTTAGGCAATGTCCAATTGTAGATCGAGCCGCGATCGCAACTACATGAAGATACTTACCCAGAGCAAAGGTAGAGCGTTCTCCCTCCAATAAGCAATTTCCGATTACTTCACCATCATTTGTTGTGTCATAAACCTTAAGTTTTACCTGACAAGACTGTTTTAGTGCGACCCATACTGTCACAGACTCTGGCTCAGTATGTTTGAGGATTGGCCCCGCTAAAATCAGTGGTAGTTCTTGTAAAAACTCGTCCCCAACTTGGTACTTCATTGCAAACAGTTGACATGATGGTGTTTTAGATGTGTTACTTTGCTCCTAAATTGGTAGCCCAACTCATCTAATCACCAATCATGCATCAATTCTTATCTGTTTAACATCAGTTGATAGCGCAAATAGATTGCAGCCTAAAAGTTCAGGGACAGGCGATACGCCCATCCCATGAAAGTGATTATTTTAGGGAAATCCAAGAAATAAACTATCCAATCTTGTGGGGTGGGCAACATGAGCGCCCAGTTTATATGGCGCTCATGTTGCCACCCTACAATCAATAATTGAATATTTTTTTATTTGGAAGTCCCTTAGTTAATTAATTTCGCGCGATGCCTTCTTCCCGCGCGGCACGTTGCACAGCAGCAGCAACAGCAGTGACAACACGCTCATCAAAGACTGAAGGAATAATGTGTTCCCGATTTAAGTCTGAAGGCTTAACTAAAGAGGCGATCGCACTTGCGGCTTCTAGGTACATTTTGATGGTAATTGTCTGTGCCCGACAATCTAAAGCACCACGGAATACCCCAGGAAAAGCAAGGACGTTATTGATTTGATTTGGGTAATCGCTACGACCGGTCGCAATGACAGCCACATCTTTACTGATTAATTCTGGCTGAATCTCTGGAATCGGATTTGCCATTGCAAAGATAATTGGATCTTTCGCCATCGATTGCACCATTTCTGGTGTCAAAACTCCTGGTGCGCTGACTCCAATAAACACATCTGCTCCTTGCATTGCACCCGCTAATGTACCTTGACCTTTCACAGCAAATTCGAGTTTTTCTTCTGTCAAATCGCTGCGACTGGTAGAGAGAATCCCTTTAGAGTCGCACATCCAGATTTTTTCTGCCCCAGCTTTACGCAGTAACCGAGCGATCGCCACTCCCGCCGCCCCAGCACCGTTAATCACGATCTTGATTTCTGCTAAGGATTTATGTACCAGTTTCAAAGAATTAAACAACGCAGCCAAAGTGACAATTGCTGTACCGTGCTGATCGTCGTGAAAAACGGGGATATCTAATTCTTGGCGTAATCTCTTTTCAATTTCAAAGCAGCGAGGTGCAGCAATATCCTCTAAATTCACGCCCCCAAACACCGGCGCAATATTCTTAACTGCCTGGATAATTTCTTCTGTATCTTGGGTGGCGAGACAAATAGGAAAAGCATCCAGCCCCGCAAATTCCTTGAATAGCATTGCTTTGCCTTCCATAACTGGTAGGGCGGCAGCTGGGCCGAGATTTCCCAAACCCAAAACGGCACTACCATCGGTAACAATAGCAACGGTGTTCTGTTTGATGGTTAACTTATAAACTTCCTCTGGATCTTGAGCGATCGCTGTACAAATTCGACCGACTCCAGGGGTGTAAGCCATTGCCAAATCGGAAACACTCTTCAGGGGAATTCTACTGCTAATGCTGATTTTGCCACCGCGATGCAAATTAAAGGTGCGATCGTAAACACTGAGTAATTTGATATCTGGCAACACCTTGATTGCTTGCACAATGGTTTCAGCGTGTTCAGTACTAGCAGCATCCACAGTCAGATCGCGGGTGGACTCTTTGCGGGTTTGCTCGATTAAATCGATTTGACCGAGATTACCGCCACAGGTTGCGATCGCATGTGTTACTGACGCCAACATCCCTACACGATTGGGAATCTGCAAGCGCAGTGTCAAACTAAAACTAGAATTAGGAGTTAGGTCTGCCATGTTGATTTTGGATTTTAAGTTTTAGATTTTATATTGAATTGAGACAAAAACTAAAATTTAAGATTTGTAGTTTGTGAAAACACAATGTATGTAAACTTTTGGGATAATCATCAGTAGTTAGTTTATCCACTGCTTACAGTTTTGATAATTATTTTTATTTATACCAATGCATTTACTAATATAAATGAGTAACAATTTAGTAATTGTACCCAAATACACCAGATATTTTTTTTATATTTTATCTGTGTAAATATTTGTATAACTATAGCTTCATGCACGAAAAAAGCGCCCTCCATACAGAGAGCGCAGTGAATTTTAACTTACAATTAACCGTGAATTATAGGTGCTGCATCTACGCCCGTCGTAGACATCGTTGCCAGAGGTACTGCCTCACCAGCCGCTAAATCCAGGGGGAAGTTGTGAGCATTGCGCTCGTGCATCACTTCTATACCCAAATTGGCGCGGTTTAGCACATCTGCCCATGTATTAACTACATGACCTTTGGAGTCAAGAACTGACTGGTTAAAGTTAAACCCGTTGAGGTTGAACGCCATCGTACTGATGCCCAATGCCGTTAACCAGATCCCAACTACAGGCCAAGCAGCCAAGAAAAAGTGCAAGGAACGCGAGTTGTTAAAGCTGGCATATTGCCAGATTAAGCGCCCAAAGTAGCCGTGAGCCGCTACGATGCTATAAGTTTCTTGTTCTTGTCCAAACTTGTATCCGTAGTTTTGAGATTCACTTTCAGTCGTTTCTCTAACTAAAGAGGAAGACACCAAAGAACCGTGCATCGCGCAAAACAGGGAACCACCGAACACCGCCGCTACACCCAGTTGATGAAATGGGTGCATGAGGATGTTATGCTCGGCTTGGAATACGAACATGAAGTTAAACGTGCCGCTAATGCCCAGAGGCATCCCGTCAGAAAAGCTACCTTGACCAATTGGATAAATTAAGAAAACCGAAGTCGCAGCAGCTACAGGCGCAGAGTAAGCAACGCAAATCCAGGGACGCATCCCCAAACGATAGCTTAACTCCCATTGCCGACCGAGCCAGCAAAAGATACCAATCAAGAAGTGCAAGACAATGAGTTGATAAGGGCCGCCGTTGTAGAGCCATTCATCCATTGAAGCAGCTTCCCAAATTGGGTAGAAGTGCAAACCAATTGCATTAGATGTAGGTACAACAGCACCAGTGATGATGTTATTGCCGTATAATAAAGAACCAGAAACTGGCTCCCGAATGCCGTCAATATCAACGGGTGGTGCAGCAATAAAGGCAATAATGAAACAGATGGTAGCGGTTAATAGGGTAGGAATCATTAAAACGCCGAACCAGCCAATATAAAGCCGATTGTCGGTGCTAGTAATCCATTGACAGAAACGATCCCACAGGTTGCCGCTTTCGCTTCTTCCTAAAGTTGTGGTCATAACTGTGTTATTGATAAATCGGTGACAACAAACTTTCCCAATTTTAAGAATTGAGAATTAAGCTGTTTTCAAAGACTTCGCCAAATACCTTCTCCCTAATAGCCGGGACTCTCTGGAATTACCTCACACCAAAAATGCTGTTAACTAATTTCCCAAGGGAGACTGTCTGAAAAAAGGGAAAAATTTCCCGGCTCCTAATATCACGTTTTACATTAGTAATTTTTATTTTTCAAGACATTATTTTTAAATTTTATTAAGCTTTAATCTTTAAAATAATTACAACTAAAAAGCGCCCCCATTTATGGAGGCGCTTTTTATTTAGCTAAATCTTCAGAATTAACCGTTGATAGCAGGAGCAGTCAGAGCGACAGGTGTAACTTCACCAGCAGCTAAGTCTAGGGGGAAGTTGTGAGCGTTACGCTCGTGCATTACTTCCATACCCAGGTTAGCGCGGTTGATTACATCCGCCCAAGTTGAAATCACACGACCTTCAGAGTCAATGATTGATTGGTTGAAGTTGAAACCGTTCAAGTTGAACGCCATTGTGCTTACACCCAAGGCGGTGAACCAGATTCCGATTACAGGCCATGCTGCGAGGAAGAAGTGCAGTGAACGGCTGTTGTTGAAAGAAGCGTATTGGAAGATTAAACGACCGAAGTAGCCGTGGGCTGCAACGATGTTGTAGGTTTCTTCTTCTTGACCGAATTTGTAACCGTAGTTAAGGGACTCGGTTTCGGTGGTTTCACGAACCAAGGAAGAAGTTACTAGAGAACCGTGCATTGCTGAGAACAATGAACCGCCGAATACACCAGCCACACCTAACATGTGGAAGGGGTGCATCAAGATGTTGTGTTCTGCTTGGAACACAATCATGAAGTTGAAGGTTCCAGAGATACCTAAAGGCATACCATCAGAGAATGAACCTTGACCAATTGGGTAGATCAAGAATACTGCGGTAGCAGAAGCCAGAGGTGCGCTGTAAGCTACGCAGATCCAAGGACGCATACCTAAGCGGTAAGAAAGTTCCCACTGACGACCAAGGTAGGCAGCGCAACCGATCAAGAAGTGTAAAATTACCAACTGGTAAGGACCACCGTTGTACAACCACTCATCAAGAGAAGCTGCTTCCCAGATTGGGTAGAAGTGCAAGCCGATTGCGTTTGAAGAAGGAACAACTGCACCAGAGATGATGTTGTTTCCGTAGATCAAAGAACCTGCAACTGGTTCGCGGATGCCGTCGATGTCCACAGGAGGAGCAGCGATGAAGGCAATTACGAAGCAGGTTGTAGCAGCTAGCAGGGTTGGGATCATGAGTACACCAAACCAACCGATATATATACGGTTGTCAGTGCTGGTGATCCACTCGCAGAAGCGATCCCATACATTAGCGTCGGAGCGCCGTTGTAAGGTTGTGGTCATGGTTTTATAAGTGCTATGGGTTGTTAAATATGGAACAAGCGGATTTATTTTCGCCTGTTGAAATACAGTCTACATGAATTTACTTTGACGCGATCTTTGGCTTAATATTCTGTAACGTAATTCTTTAACAAGCTCATCGATCTGTAAAGTTTTCCTTCTATGAAATAATCAAAATAAAAGTAATAGATTCAGGCTTTTTCAGCCATTTCAACAATCAACTAGCTACCACTTTCAATGAAGCGATCGCCTAGTTATCTACCTTTACACTTCTTTACAACTAGGTCATGAAAAACATTTTAAGTCTTGTCAATTTGTAACAAGATATTAAGTTCTATATTGTCTGATGGTTCAGTTAAAAATCGAAGTAGATGTAGGGCAAACTGCCTTCAGGAGCTAATAACCAAACAGCGTAAAAACATAGGGGGACGAAGACAAGCTTAAGGGGCCAGTTAAACTCTAACTTCAGCATTCGATTAAATGCATAGACCACAGCCATAAGCGCAGCTAAACCTAGAAGTACCCAAGCGAGTTGGGATTGGTTCATATTTAAGGCTTCCACATAGACCTTTTCAGCAAACTGGGCGTCAGCCGGATAACCCCAAAGATGCCGAATTACCAAAGAAGAGTCTTGGAGATTAGGTAGACGGAACCAAATCCAAGAGGTAAAAACCATCATTTGAGTTAAGAACCAAGCGACAAAGATACCCAGAGGATTTTGCCAGAATTGTTCTAAAGTTTCAAAGCGATCGCTTATAGAATCTGTAAGTCGATGAACCACCAAAGCTAATCCGTGGAGTATACCCCAAACGACATAACCCAAAGCAGCACCGTGCCAGATACCAGCAATTAGCATCACAATAAATAAATTCCAGCAGGTACGGACTAAACCGCGACGGGAACCACCCAACGGAAAGTAGACATAGTTACGTAACCAATCACCCAGAGTCATGTGCCAGCGCCGCCAAAATTCAGAAATATTGGTGCTGAAATAAGGAAAGTCGAAATTTTCAGGTAGAACTAAACCGAAAAGCATAGCACTACCACGGGCAATGTCTACGTAACCGTTGAAATCTAGATATAACTGCAACCCATAAGCAAATGTAGCTAACCAGAGATCCGTACTACCGGCCCGTTGCAAATTACCGAAACATAAATCTACAAAAATTCCCAAGTGATCTGCAAAAATACCTTTTTTGACTGCGCCCCTAGCAATCAACCACAGCGCTTGGGCTACTCTATTAGTATTGGGTAATTCTAGTGTATTAAATTGATTTGCTAAGTTGTGGTAGCGCGTAATCGGCCCTGAAATCAGTTTTGCAAAGAATAATTTGTACGTAGCAAATTTGAGAAACTGATCGGTAGCAGGCGCACCGCGATAGACATCTATTAAATAAGCAATACATTCAAAGGTGAAAAATGAAATTCCTAAGGGTGCAATTAATTTAAAAGAGTTATCTGGTGAGTTTGTTTGTATATGAAAAACAAACTTAAATAAAGGGGTTAGATATTTAAAAGCTAACAATAGTAAAACATTTAAAATTATCCCCACCCACAAAACCTTTAGACGGCGACGATTCCAATCAACTTGAGCAAATTGCCACTCTTCATTAGAAATTTGCCAGTCAAGAGAATGTTTCCCTGGTGATGTGTTATTACCAATTGCCAGCCCGATACGGAAATTGATAAACGTCAATGCTAATAGTAATGGTATGTATTGGATGTGCAAAGAGGAATAAAAAACCAGACTGGCAATTAGCAGCGTCCACAATCGCAATTTATGTTGTGCTAAAGACCAGTAAATCCCTAACACACTCAATAAGAACAGCCCATAGAAAATTGAGATAAAGTTCATTTTTTAGTCATTTGTCATTTGTCATTGGCTTTAGTAATCCCCCTTCTCACCTCGTCCCCTTGTCTCGCTGCTCCCCTGCTCCCCTACTCCCTACTTCACTGGCCAAGGAATCATCGGATCGTTAGCTAGCTTTTTCGAGACTTCGTATGCACCAAACCGATTGAGGTGGCTAGGATCGGAAAAGAAATCATTTACTTTTGGCCACTGTTGACTCAAATCACGATAAATAAAGTTAGGATTAGTAGCCAAACGCAACATATATTGCTGAAATTGTTGCTCATATTGTTTACGCACTGGATCTAAATAATCTGCCGTCAGAGGCATATTGACAAACACTAAAGAGATTTTCTGAGACTGGGTAAACTGAAGCACTTCTTGAAAAGCAGTATCTTGCTGTCCTTCTACTTGGAAAGATTTATAGTCGTTGTCATAATTTCCGGGAACTCTGGAATGTTTTTGATAGTATCTCGCGGGATTAAAGCGAATCGACAAAGGTAGAAAGCCATCAAAGTCAACAGCTTGTTGGGAAATACTTTCATCTGAAGTACCGTCTGTCAACTGTTTTTGTGATGCAACTGTTTGATTCTTACCAAATAAGAGCAGTTGTTTTTGCAGTAAACTTTTAATTTGGTCGCGGTTTTGATAGCTAGCAGAAACAGAGGCTAGAGCCTGATTTAATGACTGATTGACGGCTTCATAAGTACTAATCTCTTGTTTTTCTTCGTTTGTTTTTTGTTCTTCCGAATTTACTGTATTCTCTGGTAAATCATTGCTATTTGCAGTGGTTGCTGTTTTTTGGAATGCTTGCTTATAACCAACGGATGCCGCAAGCGATTTAAAGGTAATATCCTCGCGTCCACCGTTGAAAGCACGCGCCCCATCTGCCCAGATAATTATTTTGGGTAGCTCTGATGGTTCTAGAACGTGACGAATCACAAAGTCTACAACTTGTGCCGTAGCACCGTTGATCCCGAAGTTAAACACGTCAAGATTTGGATAGCCTTGAGTTGCTAAAGCTTTAGAAAGTGCTGCCGGATCTACTCCCCTGAGAGCGCGGGAGGAGCCAATAATCAATACATCTGGTGGAGTACCAGTTCTAGCTAAACGCTGTTTATACAGTGCTAGTTGCTCGTCTAACTGCCTAACATTAAAACTTGGCATCTGCGATCGCGCTGCTAAAAGAATAGCTGTTGCGGTTGCTTTTTCCTTCAGTGGTGCGGCTGCCAAATTATTTTTTGGGGTATCATCAGTCTGGGTAAATTCCGAAGCATTAAATACAGAACTCTGATTTGGAGGAGATTTTGTCTTGGAAGTGCTGCTAAAAAATGTCGTTTTCTCACTCTGATTTTTTCCAGATGTCAAAGATGCCTGTTGCTCGGAAGATGGAGATGGGAGGGTGGCACTAGCTACTTTTGGCGTGGGCGTAGTACGTGCAATAATTCGACCCAATACCCAATCAGTTTGCAGGGTGAGCAATAATCCCAGTGTTCCCCAAACTAGAGCAATTTTAATTCCTTGAACATCATGGTTACGTTCTGCTGAATCGCTGCTTTCGGTAAATAACTGGCTTTTCAACAAGAATTTTCTCGCAGTTGAACTCGCCGTTGCTATCCAATCTCGCGCTACTTCGGTTACAAAATTTTGAACTTCTTCTGTCGTTAAGTCTGGGCGCAAAATTGGTTCACTAGTCTCAGATGTTACTAAATCGTCAATGTATATAGAAGTAGCAGCAAATTCTGGGGTTGCTTCTGGTACTAAACGTTGGCGATGTTCAAGATCGACGCCATAATGCCAAAAAGGTTCTTTATTCCCAGCACGGCGACCGTAGATACGTACTCCCATAATACCGGAAATTTTTAACTGGCGGATAAACTGCGTAATTTTACTTGCTACTTGTTGTCGCTGTGGACAAACAGGTGCATCACACATAATGTGCAATAAACCATTTTTGTTCAGTAGAAGTACGCGAATTCCACCTGTCAATAGTCGCCAATCCAAATCAGGATTGAGTAAGCGCTCTAGTAAAAATACCATCGCTGGTTCATCACCAGTATTTGCCAAATCAAGTGGTGATATGGCAAAAGCGGGATAGTTTGCTGCGGGTAAACTCAACCAATCAATCCAAGTGGGTTCTTTGTCGCCTGCTTTTTGTCCGTATACGGTGGCGGCGAGAATGGCTTGAGGAGCGATCGCTTCTAGTTGCGGTAAAATCGCCTCTAAGCACGCTACCTTGTCTGGGATCGGGGCTGTTCCTAAAGGATCGAAAGCTGGGATACAAAAAATATGTAGCGTTGATTCTTTCAAAGAAACTTGGACACCAACTTTTAACCCTGATAGTAGTTCAGCTAATAATCGAGCGATCGCTTGCACATCTCCCCAACGCGCCCACTCTTTCAGCATCACCTCTGGTGGCGTCAAATCCACCCGCAGCAGCCAATCAGGGACAGTTTCGCCGCTCACCTGAGAAACAATTACGGCATCTTGGTACCCGGAAAGCTTGAGATAACGTAACTTTTGTGCTATGGGTTCGGCAAGCAACGATGCATCAGGGCTATAGCTCGACTGGCAAAATATCCACAGGCGATTTTCTTCTGGCTGAGAATTCTTGGGCTTATATGGCTTAATCTTTACCTGTACTGATACACCTAACGTACTCAGAGTTTCGCTTAAATATCGAGCGATCGCTTCTGGATTCCCTTGGCGTGCCAAACTTTCGTTAGAGACAATTAGCGCCCCACCCGATTGTTTTAATTTTTCCGAGTCTGCTAGCAGCGCTTGTTGCACCTGATCGAGATGCTTATCTATTTGATTCAAGTGAACCCGATGGCACCACGAGGGACGCTGTTCCCCTTTTCTGCGGCCATAGACAAATACTTGATATATTGAGGTTTGTTCGCTGTTTGTGAGGATATCTAAGTTTGTTTGCTGTAGTGCTTGCAGCAAATCAGATAAAGTACGCCAACGCTGCGGACATTCTGTACCTTCACAAAGAATATGAAGGTCATTTCCCCGCAACCGGACTTTCACTCCGAAAGTGTTGATCCCTGTTGCTTGGCTTACCCATTGCACTAAGGATTGCTGGCGATCTGGTACTACTGTTTTCATGCTCAGTTAACTTTACAGTCAGCGATGGTTGGGGGATAGTGCCTGCACTTGTAAACTAGAACCATAGGTTTATCACACTCTGACGTTTTTTTTTAACAATTTTGTTACCTTCGTAGCTCACAAAATCGGACAAGATAGTCTTGTATAGGTTGCAAGTCTGACTAATGTTGAGTTTTGCGTTTATTTTACTAATAGGGAGTCAGAAATCAGAAGTTAGGAGTAGAGACGCGATTAATCGCGTCTGTACAAGAGTTAAAAGTTAGGAGCCAGGAGTCAGAATAATTTTATATGACTGGCTGATGACTTGTCCTTTAAAGCTGGACTTGTGTTCCACTACGCTAATGCCCCATGATGGGCGAAACAAACAATAAGCTTATCTCATTAAACTCCCTCCCTTTATAGTTGGAGTCATCTTAACTCCTAACTCCTAACTCCTTCTTACTCATCCTTCCCATAACCAAAAATTAGCAATGCCTCCTACCAACCAACAGTCTTCACCTAAACCCGCATCCAATCTGGATTTGTTTCCCATTCCTCAATCGTTCCTTTTACAAATAGGTACAGCGTCTATATTACTGCTGCTGATTACTGGAAAAACTACAGTAAGAGCACTAGAAGCCATAGGAGAAGCTAGTGAAGAATTATTTCGAGGCGATCGCCTACCCAATTTAGATTTCCCAGATGAACGCGAAATCAATCAAGATGAGAAGATATACACCAAATAATTATTTGCTCAGGAACAACCCAGCGAGCATTAAGTGCAAAACCTAGAACCGTAAACAGTAATTAGCTTTACAAGAATAGAGAATATGGGTTCCCTTTTATACTCTTCGTCTCAAACTGCTGATATATACCCGGTGTCGGAATTATTTTTGCGTCATCGTCTCCAGGTAGTGGAAGAATTGTGGGAGTCAGTTCTCCGGCAAGAATGCGGTCAAAATATGGTAGACTTGTTGCGTGAGTTGCGCGATCTATGTTCGCCAGAGGGACAAGCAACAAATGACCAAGCATCCTCAGCCGTAAAATTAATTGAACAACTAAATATCAACGAAGCAATTCGCGCGGCTCGTGCTTTCGCTCTGTATTTTCAGCTGATTAACATCATAGAGCAGGAATACGAACAACGGCAGCAATTGAGTCGTTATGAAGCAGAAACAGAGGCTATGGAGCCGGAAACACCGTCTAATGTTAACTATTCCTCCAATCAAAGAGAAGATGATGCGCCTGTTAGCAAGGGAATAGCAGCAGCCTTCCTCAAAAAGAATTATCTCGAAAAGGCGCAAGTCAAACCAAAAGGTACTTTTGCTGCCTTGTTTCCCTATTTATTCAAACTGAATGTACCACCCCAGCAAATTCAACGTCTAATTGCACATCTGGATGTGCGGTTAGTTTTTACAGCGCATCCGACGGAAATTGTTCGTCATACTATCCGGGATAAGCAGCGACAGGTGGTACAACTTTTGCAAAAACTGGATACCTTGGAAAATCACTCTGGGAGTACACCAGGAGCATATCCTTGGGAAGCAGTAGATGTCCGCGAACAATTGCTCGAAGAGATTCGCCTGTGGTGGCGTACAGATGAACTTCACCAGTTCAAACCCACAGTGCTAGATGAAGTAGATTATGCCCTGCACTACTTCCAAGAAGTTTTATTTGATGGCATTCCACAACTGTATAAACGTTTCAAACACGCTCTATCCAATACCTTTCCTTGGCTTGAACCACCGAGTAAAAACTTTTGCTCTTTTGGCTCATGGGTAGGCTCAGACAGAGATGGAAACCCATCAGTCACACCTGAAATCACCTGGAAAACAGCTTGCTATCAGCGCAAAATGGTGATCGGGAGATATATTCAGTCAGTGAAAAATCTGATTGAATTGTTGAGTGTGTCGATGCACTGGAGTGATGTTTTACCAGACTTACTGGAATCTCTAGAATTGGATCAGTCCCAATTGAGTGAAGTCTACGATGCACTGGCACTGCGTTATCGACAAGAACCTTATCGGCTCAAACTGGCTTACGTACTGAAACGGCTGGAAAATACTCGCGATCGCAATATAGCTTTGTACAATCGGGAAACGCCAACAAATCAAGACAGTCCCCTATATCGTTCGGGTGCCGATTTTTTAGCAGAACTGCGGATGATTCAGCGCAACTTAACAGAAACAGGTTTAAGTTGTCGAGAATTAGAAAATCTGATTTGTCAGGTAGAAATTTTTGGCTTTAACTTGACACAGTTAGATATCCGCCAAGAATCATCCCGCCACGCCGATGCGCTCAATGAGATTCTGGAATACCTGCAAATATTACCCCAACCTTACAACGAACTATCCGAGGAGCAAAAAGTTGCTTGGCTTACAGGCGAACTGCAAACCCGCAGGCCATTAATTCCGGCAGAATTGCCATTTTCGGAAAAAACCAACGATGTAATTGAAACCTTTCGCGTCGTGCGATCGCTCCAACAAGAATTTGGTCTGAACATCTGCCAAACTTACATTATCAGTATGTGCCGCGACGTGAGCGACGTGTTGGAAGTATTGCTTTTAGCTAAAGAAGCCAGACTTTTTGACCCCGCCATTGCCGTCGGAACTATTCAAGTTATCCCCCTTTTTGAGACAGTAGAAGACTTACAACGCTCTAGAAGCGTCATGCGGAAACTGTTTGAACTGCCGTTATATCGCGCTTTATTAGCCGGTGGTTACGAACAGACAAAAACAGAAGGTGCAGATGAAAATTCACCCTCCCCTGCCCCCCCTGCCTCCCCTGCCTCCCCTGCCCCCCTGCTCCCCTGCTCCCCTGCCTCCTCCATCACCCCCAACTTACAAGAAGTAATGCTGGGGTATTCTGACAGCAACAAAGACTCTGGTTTTTTAAGCAGTAATTGGGAAATTCATAAAGCTCAAAAATCACTGCAACAAATAGCAGAAAACTACGATCTAAATTTGCGAATTTTCCACGGACGCGGCGGTTCTGTGGGACGAGGTGGGGGCCCTGCTTACGAAGCGATTTTGGCTCAACCAGGTCATAGTATCAATGGGCGAATCAAGATTACCGAACAAGGAGAAGTTTTAGCTTCCAAATATTCCTTGTTGGACTTGGCTTTGTATCACATGGAAACCATCACCACAGCTGTGATTCAAGCCAGCCTGCTGCGGACAGGGTTTGATGATATTGAACCCTGGAATGAGATTATGGAAGAATTAGCAGCGCGATCGCGTCAACATTATCGCGCCCTAATCTACGAACAGCCTGATTTTGTTGATTTCTTCCACGAAGTAACCCCCATTGAAGAAATTAGTCAACTGCAAATTAGTTCCCGTCCCGCTCGTCGTCCATCTGGTAAAAAAGATTTAAGCAGTCTGCGAGCTATTCCTTGGGTATTTAGCTGGACGCAAACCCGCTTTTTACTTCCTTCCTGGTATGGCGTTGGCACAGCCTTACAAGAATTTTTGAACGCAGAACCAGAAGAACACTTGAAATTACTGCGCTACTTTTACGTTAAGTGGCCGTTTTTCAAGATGGTGATTTCTAAGGCCGAGATGACTTTGGCAAAAGTAGATATGCAAATGGCACATCACTACGTCCAAGAACTCTCAAAACCAGAAGATCAACTTCGTTTTGCCAAGGTTTTTGACCAAATTGCTAGCGAGTTCTATCTGACAAGGGATTTGGTGTTAAAAATCACCGATCACAATCGACTCTTAGATGGCGATCCGGTATTGCAACGATCTGTGCAGTTACGGAATGGGACAATTGTCCCCTTGGGATTTATTCAAGTTTCACTACTTAAGCGTCTACGGCAGTCCCAAAATACTACTGCTACTTCTGGAGTAATTCATTCTCGTTACAGCAAAGGCGAGTTACTGCGAGGAGCATTGTTAACTATTAATGGGATTGCTGCTGGAATGAGAAATACAGGTTGATTGGGAATGGGGCATTGGGCATGGGGCATAATGACCAATGACCAATGACAAATGACAAATGACAAAAAACAGAATTTTAATTTGCACTTTCTTGGCGCTGTCATCAGGTTTTTTTGGTGCTTACACTAGTGGGCAAATTACCATGATGCTGCATAGCCAAAAGTGTCAAAACCAACCTTGGGGTTTAAAGGAGATGTGCAACGCTTGGATTACACCAGGAGCAATATGGCAAGGTAGCACAACAGGGCTATGGACAGGCACTATCTTAGGGGCGTTTGTTGGTGGTGTGGTGACGCGACAAGCTCGTGATTAATCTAACGTGAGTTCGATGAACCTCTCCCTGCCTTGAACTAAAGTTCAAGTCTGTCCCTCTCCGAGTCGGAGAGGGGCGATTTTGCTTAGTAAAACATCTTAGAGGTCTTTTACTGATATCCCTCTTCTGTCACTTTCCGAGTATTCTGAATAAAAGGATTAAAAGAAAA